>CAZDNU010000467.1:0-2028 GCA_964506865.1 uncultured Fusobacteriales bacterium
AGATTGAAAATAGAAAGTACATTTTGAGTACTATACCAATAAGAAACTATAAAAATGAGATAATAGCAAAGCTTGGTATTGCTTTTGACTTAGAAGAGATAAATGTATTAAAAAAAGAAGCAAGGAAAAAGTTTTTGGCAGGGATTGTGATATTTTTAACCTTGACCTCTATGATAACTCTAAGTTTGCTAAAAGCAATACTAAAACCATTGAAAAAAATCATAACCGGAATAGAGAAAATTAGAGAAGGGGACTATAATTATGAGATGAAAGATAAATTCGACAAAGATTTGGGAATGATAGCGGAAAGTGTACAGGATTTATCTAAAACAATAGAAGTAAGAGAAAAAGAGATAATAGCAAAAAATGAGAGTTTACTGGAGTTAGATAGACTAAAAGATGAATTTTTGGCGGGGACTTCACATGAATTGCGGACACCTTTGAATGGGATAATAGGTTTAGCAGATTCTATGATAAATGGAGCAGTAGGCGATTTGACGGATGAGGCAAAAACGAATTTAAAATTGATAGTATCTAGTGGAAAAAGGTTAGAAAACTTGGTAAATGATATTTTGGATTTTTCTAAGTTAAAAGAAAAAAATATAAATCTAAAATTGGATAGTATAAATGTATATCAATTAGTAGAAAATATGCTATATGTATTTATTATGCTAAAAGGTGAAAAAAATTTAGAGATTATAAATTCTGTACCAAAGGATTTGCCATATGCGTATTGTGATGTGGATCGTATAGAGCAAATACTCTATAATATAGTGGGAAATGCAGTGAAATTTACTAGGAAGGGTAAAATAGAGATAAGCGCAAAGGATACAGAAAAAGAGTTGATAATAAGCATTGAAGACACAGGTATAGGCATTCCGGAAAATAAAATTGATAGTATATTTAAGTCTTTTGAACAAGTAGATGGTTCTGTGGAACGTGAATATGGTGGTACAGGACTAGGACTAAGTATAAGCAAGAAACTAATAGAGCTACATAATGGAACAATCTGGGTAGAATCAAAATTGGGGAAGGGCACTAAATTTTATTTTACACTTCCAAAATCAACGAGAAATACAAAAGATATATTAAAAAAACAAGATTCACTTACTATTTTTCATGAAAACTTAGAAAGCGAATCAGTAGTTACGATACCAGAAAAACTAAAAGATAAATTTGGTAAAATATTGATAGTAGATGATGAATATACCAATATAAAAGTTTTGGAAAACTATCTTAAAGTATATTCATTTGAGATCGAGAGTGTGAGCAGTGGCAAGGATGCGATTGCAAAAATCCAAAATTCGAAAAAATGGGAATACTCTCTAGTGATATTGGACATAATGATGCCTGAAGTATCAGGTTATGAAGTATGTGAGCAGATTCGAACGAAGTTTTCTATGTATGAGCTTCCGGTAGCTATGCTGAGTGCTAAAAACCTTGAAGAAGATATAGTTCGAGGTCTAAAAATAGGTGCAAATGATTATCTAAGTAAGCCTGTAGCTAGACAAGAATTGTTTGCTAGAATAGATACACTGATAGGACTGCGAAATGCAGTAAAGGAACTATTGGAAACAAGTAAAAAATATGAAAAAGAGAAGCAGGCAAGGATGTTATCTGAAAAATTAAATGATTTTACTAAAATGTTAGGGACAACGTTAAAAATAGAAGATATTTTAAAGCAAACGTTTGAGAAGTTAAGAGACTATATAGATTATGACACCGGCATTGCTTTCATGATAAATACTGATGAGATAGAAGAATATTTTTATAAGAATGATTTGACTAAGATTAATAATAATATATTTGAAAGAAATACTAGAAAATTTATGGATTTAGTAGAGAAAAAAAAGTATGGAATATGTCAAAATGTAAAGATAAGTGAGGAGCTAGTATATAAAACAGCCTTGCTTATGCCAATGTTGTATAGAAATAATACCATAGGTATGATATGTTTTGAGATTGACAAAAAAGAAATCTCGCCAGAGATCCAAAGCGTCTTATTTAGTTTTATAAATCAAGTAGGAT
>CAZDNU010000468.1:0-1937 GCA_964506865.1 uncultured Fusobacteriales bacterium
TGTAACAGTAGATAGGAATAAATGCAAGCGAGAAAGTACATTTGCCTATGAACTAAATTATTTCTTCCCTTCTTCGGGTTTGGTGAGATTGGCTTGAATGTTAGAATATTCTCTAAATGTACTCATGATATAATTATTTTAATATTTTATGAGCAAGGAAAATAAATATAAAGGAGGTCATGTTGATGTTGATACGGGCAATGTGTATATAAATGATAAGAGTAAATATCCCAGAAAAAAAGCAGAGATAGACAAAGAAACTTCTGATGTTTATTCAACCTCAGGTGGTATTTTTGATATAAGAGTTAAAAAATTAGGGAATGTTGAAGGTGAAACATACTATCGAGACTATACATTTTTTTTAGGAACAATGCATGGTGAAGAGAAAGCTGGATATATAAATGAAAAAGGAGAAATTGTCTCTATTAATAATTTTACTAAAACTGAAAGGATTATTGGCGAATTGAAAGGTAAACCTGAAAATGCTTTTGCTTATTTCTCAACAAGATTTGAAGAATTAGAAAAAAAAATATATGAATTTGTTGAAGAATGTAGAAAAATACCTGACAAAGCATCATTATTATTAAAGATTAAGCATCAATATGGTATATTGGAAAATTATAATGCTATTGGTGATTTTCAAAAATTAGGAAAAGAAATAAAATATCTAGAAGATGAGTCTCAAAAAGAATGGTGGGGTAGATACAATTTTAAAAATGATTTACTAAATAAAGCTTTTACCTTAACTAATTGCTCTTTTGATTTTTATGAGGCTCGTTTTAATTTTTTTGAACTTAAAAAACAATGGAAAGATGCAGGACCACTTCCAGGTGAAGAGGCCCGGGAATTAAATCAACAATGGTTTGATATTTCAAAAAAATTTTTTGAATTAGCTAAAAGTCAAGAAAATGAACGTATTAATCAAAAAAAAGAAATTATTTCTCAAGCACAATATTGGGTAAGTACTGATGATTTAAAAATAATTAATGAAAATTTAAAAGAACTTTCTAAAAGATACAAAGAGGTGGGGAATATTTTTGATAAAGATAAAAAAAAGGAAATAAATGATGAATTTTATGGATTAATAAAAAGTTTTTATGAAAGAAAACAAAATCATTTTGATTTGGTAAAAAAAGAAAAGAATAGTATTGTTGAAAAATTAGAAGAAACAATTAATAGCAATGCAAAATGGAAAGAAAAAGATGAAAAAATAAGAGAATTAAAAAATAATTTTAAAAATCTTGGTTTTTGTGGTGATAAAAAAGAAGATGAAGAAATGTGGCAAACATTAAACAATCAAATAGAAAATTACAGGGAAACAAAAAAATCTTTTTTTGAAGAAAGAGATAATGAAAATATAAAAGCAATTGAGGAAAAGGAAAATATTATTGAAGAATTAAATAATGTAATAAACAGTAGTCTCTCTTGGAAAGAAAAAAATGAAGCGGTAAGGGATTTGAGTGAAAAATTTAAAGATGCCGGTAGAATTTATAATAAAGAAAAAAATGATGAATTGTGGGGAAAATTTAAAGATATGAAGCAGGATTATTATGAAGAAAGAAATACTTTTTTTGAAGAAAAAAGAAATGAGTCAATAGAATGGAAAAAATCAAAAATAGAAGAGTTACAGGAAAAAATAGATCACTATCAAGAGGTAATAGATAATTTAAATCCTGGAGGAAAAGCTGAAGAAATAGAAGAAACTATGAATGAAAAAATTTCAAACGCGGAAGACCGTATTAAAGTCCTCGAAGAAGAAATGGAAAATTTAGAATCTATATAAATGTTATTTCTTTTCTGCTTCTGTTTTAGTAAGCTCGTTTTGAATATCTCTTGGAACTGGATCATAGTGAGCTGGTTCCATATAGAAACTACCTCGACCTTGAGTAAGGGAACGGATAGTAGTGGCATAGCCACGAACAGCTTCTAGAGGAACG
>CAZDNU010000469.1:0-1932 GCA_964506865.1 uncultured Fusobacteriales bacterium
TTGAAAATCTAAATTTATATAAAAACCTTGAAAAAAGAAATAATAAGCTCAAGGCTTTAAAAAGTTATCTTGATAATGTAATAACAAGTATGACAAATGGTATAATGGTATTGGATAACAAAGACAAGATAAGAGTGTTTAACAAAAAAATGGAAGAGCTGTTGGAGATAAATCATGAAGAAGTTTTGAATAGAGATTTTGATGATACCAATATTTATATAGAATTTATAAAAGAGATAATACTCATAAGAAAAAAAATACTAAAAGGTAAACAGGTAATAGATCAAGAATTTGAGTATAAAATATCAGAGGAGAATATAATGCCAATAGGTATAAGCGCTACATTATTAAAAAAAGAAGAAGAGCAGCTGGGGATATTGTATGTGATACGTGATTTACGAGAAACAAAAGAATTGATGGAATTAAAAAGAATAGATAAATTAAAAGATGAATTTTTGTCAATGGTATCACATGAGCTACGAACTCCTCTTACCTCTATAAAGGCGTATACAGAGACATTATTGTATATGGTAGATGATAACGATGTAGAGGCAGAAAGAGAATTTTTGAATATAATCAATGAAGAAAGTGAAAGACTAGCTCGTCTTATAAATGATGTACTAGATCTATCTAAGATAGAAGCGGGTAAAATGACTTTTATAATAAAAGAAGAAGAGATAGATGAAGTAATACAAAAAGCAGTAAAAAATATGCAGGGGTTTGCTAGAGAAAAAAAGATAAATTTAAAAGCAGATCTAAGTGTAGGTTCGCAAAAAGTAATGATAGATAAAGACAGAACACTTCAAGTTTTGGCAAATCTTATAAATAATGCTATAAAGTTTACTCCGGAAGATGGCACAGTTACAGTACTAACGAAAAAGGAATTTGAAGGATTTGTTGAAATAACAGTAAAAGATACCGGAGTAGGTATCCGAGAAGACGAACTAGACAAAATATTTGAAAAGTTTAAACAATCTGAAGATATTTTGACTCGTCAAGCAGGTGGTACAGGCTTAGGGTTGCCAATATGCAAAAACATAATTGAATACTATGGAGGCAAAATATGGGTAGAGTCAGATTATGGCAAAGGATCAGAATTTAAATTTACTATTCCTATTGCAGAATAATCATATAAAATATGAGGAGGATATAACTATGACAAAAAAAATATTAATTGCTGATGATGAGATTCATATTGTACAGATCGTAAAGTTTAACTTGGAAAAAAGAGGAGGATATAAGGTAATTACAGCAAAAAATGGCGAAGAGGGGCTGGAATTGACTAAAAAAGAGAAACCGGATTTAGTACTATCAGATGTTATGATGCCAAAAATGTCAGGATTTAAATTTTGTGAAGAATTAAGAAAAGATGATTCTATAAAATCGATACCGTTTATAATACTAACGGCCAAAGGACAAGAAAGTGATATAAAAACTGGTGAAACTATTGGAGCTACAGATTATATTACAAAGCCTTTTAGTCCAAAAGCACTTCTTAGTAAGGTCGCAGAAATATTAGGAGAATAATATGAAAACTTGCATAATTTTAGTCGGGTCAGAGCTTTTGAATGGTATGATGATAGACACAAATAGCATGTATATAGCAGAAGAACTCAATAAATACGCAATAGAGATATCCAATAAGATACTTGTAGGAGATAGGATTGATGACATTGTAAAAGCGATAGGGTATGCAAAAGAGATAAGCGACCTGGTAATAATAAGTGGTGGCTTAGGGCCTACAATTGATGATCTAACACGTGATGCTATTGCTGCATATACAAAGAAGGATCTAACTTTAGACAGTATGCAGCTACAAAAAATAAGAGCGAAATATAAAACTTTTGCTTCGAATATGCTGGCAAGCAATGCAAGGCAAGTGATGTTTCCAGAAGGCTCGTTGATAATAGATAACGATAAAGGTGCAGCACC
>CAZDNU010000470.1:0-3129 GCA_964506865.1 uncultured Fusobacteriales bacterium
ATATCAGAAGTCATAAACTTGAAACCATTTACTTTGCATATAGAGACCGAAAAAGAAGTAATAGATGAAAGTGCTGTTATGTTTATAATAGTAAATGGTAAAAATGCAGCTGGCTTCAAAGAGTTGGTGAAGACTGCTAATTTAACTGATGGTTATATGGATATAATAATAATAAAAGAGTGTTATCATGTGGACTTGACTAAAATATTTATAAAAGTATTGACTGCTGATTTTTTAGATGATAAAAATGTAAGAGTATTGAAGGCAAAATCTTGTAAGATAAGTAATATTCCAGAAAAAACATCATTGACGCTAGATGGCGAAAAATGGGATCAAAGAGAGGTAGCTATAGAAGTTTTAAACAAAAAAATAAACGTATTTTCAAAGTTGAATTTAGGAGAATAAAATGAAAGATATAGTTAAAATATTTGATGAAAAATTGGATGTAAAAATACTATGTTATGGTGATAGTATTACATACGGATATGAAGTTAATCTGTTAAAAGATGATCAAGTGCCTGCTCCATACCCGTTTGCATTGGAAAAGATACTAAAAAAAAAATTAAGCAAAAGTAAAGCGATAAAAGTGCTAAATAAAGGATATAATGGCTGGACATCTCAAGATGCATATGAAAATTTTGAAGAAGTTTTGGGCAACAAGAAATACGACATTGTATTTATAATGTTTGGTATAAATGATGTAAATCAATACTATATGGTGGATGAATACATAGAAAATATAAAAAATATATTAGAGATTTTAAAAAAGAAAAAGATAGAACCAGTTCTTTTGACTCCGACGCCTACACTATATTTTGCCGAAGAAGTTCGACACTATAGTGATACCTTGTTGAAGTTTGCAAAAAGTAATAATATAAAAGTTATAGATATGCATTATGAAATAGAAAATCTTCTAAAAACTAAAAAAATAGAAAAGCAGATATATTTGCCGGATAATATACATTTCGCTACAGAAAATTATAAAGATATAGCAGAAATTATACTAAAAAATATATTTCAGTCAAAATAGATTAAAGTAAAATAATATATAGAAAATATACTGCCAATAAGAAATCACTTTAGATAACAATGAAATATATGATGAATATTTAGGAAAAATAGCATAGGGAAGTTTGATGCAATTAAATTTGCAATTTTCCTAAATAAATTGAAATGATTTTTTAACTTGAAAAATAAAAAAAAAACTGATATAATGTTTATACCAAGTGGACAAATTAACTAAAAAAAAGAACGGTATAGGTGATTTTATGTCAAATGCGAAACGAGAATATTATATTGTAGACAAAAAGATACTGCCAAAATCTATACAGATGGTTATAGAGGTAAATGAATTGATACAGAGTGAAAAGATTTCAAAGTATGAAGCAATAAAAAGGATAGGGATGAGCAGAAGCACATACTACAAATATAAAGATTACATAAAGCCTTTTTTTGAAGAATCAAAAGATTCTGTATTTAATATGTATCTAGCATTAGAAGATAAGCCGGGTGTATTGTCAAATGTTTTGGACTTAATAGCTGAATCAAAAATAAATATCTTGACAATTATACAAAATATACCAATAGACAAAGAAGCAAATGCGACATTATCTGTTCAAGTAAGTAAAGAAGTATCTAAAAATCTTGAAGATATAATCGAAAAAATAAGAAATGCAACTGGAGTAAAAGATATAAGAATAATAGGCAATAGTTGAGAGGGGTGAACTAATTGGTAAAATTAACAGATACAACTCTAAGAGATGCACATCAGTCTTTGTGGGCTACACGACTAAAAACTGACGAAATGCTCCCTATATTAACTGAATTGGATAATGTAGGTTACTACTCTTTAGAGGTGTGGGGAGGAGCTACGTTTGATGTTTCGCTTAGATACCTCAACGAAGATCCTTGGGAACGACTTAGAGCTATAAAGCAAGATGTGAAGAATACACCTTTGCAAATGTTGGTCAGAGGGCAGAACTTAGTAGGATATAAACATTACTCTGATGATATAGTAGATAGATTTATAAAAAAATCTGTGGATAATGGTATAGATATAATCAGGACTTTTGATGCACTAAATGATTTGCGAAATCTAAAAAAAGTAATCCAATCAGGAAAAGAAGCAGGAGCTCATATGCAAGGAGCCATAGTATATACTATAAGTCCTATACATAAAATAGAATATAATATAGAGCTGGCTAAAAGAATGGCAGATATGGGAGTGAATTCGTTGGCTATAAAAGATATGGCTGGATTGTTAACAACATATGATGCTTATAGGGTAGTAAAGAAACTGAAAGAAGAAACAGGGATGATGATACAGCTACATAGTCATTATACAAGCGGTATGGCATCAATGACTTACTTAAAGGCTATAGAAGCCGGAGTAGATGTAGTGGATACAGCGGCAGCCTCTATGGCGCTTCATACTTCACAACCGGCATCTGAGACAATGATAGCAGTACTAAAAGGTACAGAGTATGATACCAAGTTAAACATAGATAAGATTTCTGGAATATCAGAATATTTTGAAGAGTTAGCAGAACTAAAAGCATATAAAAGACCAGATCAAGGCCTAATAGATATAAAAGTATTGTCACATCAAGTACCTGGAGGCATGATTTCTAATTTGTTATCACAGTTGGACAAGCAAGGAGCTGCTGATAGAATAGATGAAGTCTTAGAAGAACTTCCTAGAGTTAGAAAAGATTTAGGATATCCACCGTTAGTGACACCTACAAGTCAGTTTGTTGGAACTCAAGCTGTTTTAAATGTGTTACTAGGAGAAAGATATAAAATAGTACCGAATGAAGTAAAGGAATATATAAGAGGTAAATATGGAAAGGCGCCTGGAAATATAAATAACTTGCTAAAAGATAAAATAATTGGTGATGAAGAAGTTATTGACTGCAGACCAGCTGACCTTATAGAACCTATGTATGAAAAGATAAAAAACGAAATTCCAAAAAAATTAATAACGAAATCGGAAGATTATTTAAGCTACGCTCTTTTTCCGCAGGAAGCATTAAAATATTTGTTACTAAAGCACGATCCAACAGCGGGAGACTTGATTATGGGAGGAGATGAAGATATGAGGATAAATATAGAAATACTAAAACAACTTGC
>CAZDNU010000471.1:0-10212 GCA_964506865.1 uncultured Fusobacteriales bacterium
AATAGCTACTAGAAAGGGAGTAAGTGGAGAAGCAGATATTGAAATTGTAGGAAATAATGAGATCAAAGTAAATATGAAAGAATATGATACTATATGGGCCTGGGATGCTAACGGTGAAGAAGGAAATTATTTCTCAGATAAATGGCCAGGCAAAACAATAAATGACAGCGATGGAGATGGCTGGAATGATTATACTTTTGCTGGTGTAAGTGAGATAAATCTTATATTTTCAAATGATGGTCAAGATAAAACATCTGATCTTATACGAGATAGGGTAGGAGAATATTGGTACTATCAAAATAGATGGTATGATGTAAATCCCTTACGTCCTTACCCAAAAGTAAGTTTGGATGTGCCAGGTGGATATTTCACAGGTACAAAAGTAATCAAGTTGGGACTTGAGTATCCTACAGGAACCACCGGGATAGAAAGCAGATATTCGTTAGAAAGCGATATTCCTGAAGTGAATGGGGAAGAGTATACAGATGGTACGAGTATAGAAATAGGATCTAACATGCTAGAAGGTGATAGTATAACTATAACGTTGTGGGCAAAAGCAAAAGAAAACGCAAGTGGAGAAGAGTTAGAGATAAAAGAATCATATACTTTCATAAAAGGAGAACCAAAAATAAATGGATTGGGAGCCAAATATACAAAAACAGAAACAAGTTTTTCTATATGGTCGCCTGATACTTCTGATGTAAAATTAAAAGTAGATGGTAAAGAATATACTTGTATAAAAATAGATGACTTTGATGAATATACTGATGTATATGGCGTGACTGTGCAAGGAGATTTGAATTTAAAAGAATATCAGTTTTTTATAAATGGAACTTCGGTAAGAGACCCTTATGGAGTGATGATAAAGGCAGATACCAATACAAATATAGTTGTTGACTTGTCATTGACTGATCCTGATGGAGGTTGGGCCACTCGTCCTACTTTGGTAAAAAGAGAAGATGCTATAATATATGAAGTGCACATACGGGACTTTACCATAGACTCTAGTTCTGGGATATCGCCAGAATTACAAGGAAAATATCTTGGTATGGTTGAATCAGGAACTACTTATAATGGAGTGAAAACAGGAATCGATCATTTAAAAGAACTAGGTGTAACACATGTACAAATATTACCTTTTTATGATTTTGGATCAAAACATTATAATTGGGGATATGATCCTGTAAATTACAATATACCTGAAGATCAGTATTCGGAAAATCCTAATGATTATATTGGTCGAATAAAAGAAGTAAAAAATATGATAAATGAATTTCACAAAAATGATATCAGAGTAATAATGGATGTAGTCTATAATCATACATTTAATGATAGCATGTTTGATCCTATATCACCGACTTACTATATGCATTATAGAAATAGTCATGAGCTAACAGGGCTGAAAGCGAATGCGTCAGGTTGTGGCAATGGTATAGATACACAAGTACCTATGGTAAGTCAATTTATACAAGATTCATTGGAATATTGGATATCAGAGTACAATGTAGATGGATTTAGATTTGATCTGATGGGTATATTTGATGTAGATTCAGTAGCAGAATGGGGAAGATACCTAAATAATAAATATTCGGATAGGAATTTGTTGATGTATGGAGAACCTTGGGATGGATACTGGGAAGGTGGAATATATAATGATGATTTTCCTTACTCGGAAGCAGTAAAACAAGAGATACAGATGAGAGCAGGAGAAAGAGTAAGAATGGGAAGAATGGGACCTATTGCAGATTCTCGTATGGGCGTATTCAATGGAAAGTATAGAGAAGATATAAAAGGTGATAATGATGGTAAGGGTAAAGGATATATGTTTAATGCAGATATATCAGCATATGACATAGAAAAGGGTATGCGTGGTGGTATAGGCGATTCTGGTGGTGAGCCATGGAGTAGAACCTTCGCAGGTGATCCAGAACAATCTATAAACTATATATCGGCTCATGATAACTACTGTCTATGGGATAAGATACTTTATTGTGATGCTACGGGAGCATATGCAGAAAGAGTAAATAAATTTGGAATGGCTATGGTTATGACGTCGCAAGGTATTCCTTTTCTACATGGTGGAGATGAGATGCTTAGAACAAAAGTATATAACGGAGATTGGTCAAAAGCGCATAATTCGTACAATGCTTCTGATGACTATAATTCTTATAAGTGGGATTGGAAAATAGCAAATGCTGAAATATTTGAGTACTATAAAGAATTAATAGAGCTTAGAAAAGATCATCCGGGTCTAAGATATGGGACTAGTAGTGAGATAAATACTTACACCAAAACATATGTATCTGGAAAAATGGTAATAATGGAAACAGATGACAATAAAGATGGAGAAAAAGACCTAGTAGTGGTTTTCAATCCATCTAATGATACAGAAATATCTCTTCCAGCAGGTAATTGGACAAAGATATTTGATACTACAGGTAAAGTAAATGAATCAAATAATATAGTAGAAGGTAAAGCTGTAACAGTATTTGAAAGAAATTAATATTATTTTTAAAAGGTTGGCGAGAGTCAGCCTTTTTTATTGTCCCAGTTTTATTTTGGTGCCTGTCACCTTTTTTCAAGTTGACAAAATTTAATAAATTTTATATAATATTATCTTATAAAATAAGATGGTGAGGTGTGCAATCAAATGTTAGTTACCCGTTTGTACATTCATTTTAAAAGTTAATTAAAACAGGGAGGAAAAAATTGGAAAATTTAAATAATGAAATATCAATAAAAAATCCTTTGAAATTTGAAGCTTTATGTTATTTTTGTAATGGAATTTTTGCAATGATATTATCGATAGTATTATTAATAAGCTTAAGGAAAGATTTGTTGAATACAAACACAGCTATTTCGTCTAAAAAATCTATAGGATTTCTTGTTTTGTTTGGTATAGGCTTATATTTTTTAGTTAAAGGTATAGCGTACTTAGTGAAAAAATTTCATTTGGATTCATCTTCGGTTTCTGGGTTGGCAAAAGAAAATAATATAAATAATAGATACTCGCTAAATAAAATGCTGGATATGCTTAGAAATAGATATAATCCGATGTTAGAAGAGAAGACGGAGGGTTCTTTTGCGTATTATCTTATGGGATTTTATCCAAAGTTGCGAAATGCCCCTAAAAAAATAAACGATGTAGCAGTTAGCTTTTTTTCGAGAATATTAGTGACATTTTTTTATGTTTTGCTATATGGTATAGCGTTTTTATCAGGTTTATTTGAAGCGTTTGGGACTAATGGAACTGTTTTGTTGAATTATTTTGGGTGGACTTTATTTGGAATCTTAAGTTTTGTGTGGGGACGCTATGTTATAGATTTCATAACAGGGCGAACTTATGTATATAACGGAAATTTATTTAAAACTTTAGGATTATATATATTACTTTGCGCAAGTATACCTCCTATTTTGATATTTATAGAAAAACAAGGAACTAGTTTTGTAGAGATAAAAATCAATTCTATTTTATGGATTGCAAGCTTTTTTATAGGCGTATCAATCATTTTGCTAATAAAAACATTGCTAATGAAAAATAGAAATTATATTAATCCATTTAATGTTAGTATATCGAAGGCTTATAAAAATTGGAACAATGATATTAACCCAAATGATTTTTTTTATAAACTTGAAAGTAATATAAAAAATGGAGCAAATTACAAAAAATACCTTGAAAAATCGCCAGAATTATTCAATGAAGGAAATGAAAACAAAGGAAGCTTTGAAGGTATGTTATTGTATGAAACTTTTGAGAATATAACAGAACAAGATAAGAGTAATTTCAAACCAATTACTTTACTAGGACATATTATATTTGCGTTTATTGTTGCAATATTTTTTTATCATTATTTTATGATAGAAAAAGGAAGTATGATTAATACTGGTAGTAAATTATTTTTAGTGATAAATTCAATGATTTTTTCAGGAATATCATTATCTTTGATTCATATTTATTGGATGGAATTTAACTATAACTCTTCTATTATATTGTTTGAAATAAAAGGAACGTATAATAAAGCAACGACATCTTTGGGAAATTCCTATAATGATTCTTTTAGAAAAGAAGCTGATGAAGTAAGATCAAATGCTCATATACATTTATATGTAGCGAAATTAAACTCATCTTCGATAGGAGTAGGCGGTCAAAGAGTTATTCAACAGATAACGGAAGATTTGGAAACTTCTAAAAAGTTAGTCAACTTATTGGAAGAAAGCATAAAAAACAAAAAAAGTTTTGATAATTTTAATAATCCTGATGTTAATGTTATTGATGGAATTGCAAGTTTGAATAAAAAAGCATTGAATATGAAAACTAGTCAAAATAGTGAAGTATTAATTAATAAAAATGAAAAATTTTTTATTGAAGAAGATAATGAAAAACAAAGTCTTGAATGTACTGAATGTGGAGAAAAACTTTCTAACGGTAGCAAATTTTGTAATAATTGTGGTTTTAAGTTAGTATGATAATGAAAAAATATAAAATATTAATAAAAATAAATTTAAATTAAAATAAAAAAATTGTATTAGAGCACAGAGGTATATTTACACCTTTGTGCTTTTTATAGTAAAGAATAAAACTTATATATGGGAGGAGTGTGGTGACAGGCACCGTTTAATATTTTTTGGTGCCTGTCACCACAGATAGAGAGGGAAGAAAAAAAGTATGTTAGAGTTTAGAGGTGTGAGGATATCTTTATAAATTATGGGTAGGATAAAAAAGTTGAAAAAACAAACATATTATGATATACTCAATTTAATTTATATTCATATTTCTTGTCTGACATTTTAATAATCTAGAGTCCGATCTTGCGAAGAATTCTTATAATGAGAAAAAATTATTTTATAAAACAAGCGTTAATATATTTTATTTTAACTTAAGAGATTAAAAATAGATAAAAAACTTAAAAAAGGAGAAAAGTTATGAAAAAAATAATAATGGCAGCGTTGATTGTAATGGTTTTATTTGGGTGTTCGAATGTGGATAGTAGAGGATTTCATAAAGATGGGACTCATAAAATTACAAAAACTATGTATGATGAAAGTGGATATGATAAGCAAGGTTATAATATGGCAGGATACAATAAACAAGGTTATGACAAATGGGGTTATGACAAAGATGGTTATGATCAATCGGGATGGAGTAGAGAAGGGATAAATAATTTCACCAAAACTATATATGATGCTACTGGATATACAAAAGAGGGCTATGATAAAGACGGCTACAATAAACAAGGTTATGATAAATGGGGTTATGATCGAGAAGGTTATGATGATACCGGTTGGAATAAAGAAAAAATCAATAAATTTACAAATACTCAATATGATAAAAATGGATATAATTATAACGGTTATGATGAAGATGGTTATAATAGAAGTGGTTATGATAAAAAAGGTTTTAATAATAAAGGTTATAACGTTGATGGGTATAATCAAGCAGGCTATGACAAATATGGCTATAATTATAACGGTTATGATCGAGAAGGTTATAATAGACAAGGTTATGACAAATGGGGCTATGATCGAGAAGGTTATGATGATACCGGTTGGAATAAAGAAAAAATAAATAAAGTTACGCAAACAATGTATGATGTCAATGGTTATGACATAGATGGATACGATAAGCAGGGTTATGATGAAGATGGGTACAACCGAGAAGGTTATGATAGACAAAATTATGATAAGGACGGCTATGATGATTATGGTTATGACAAAAATGGATATAATGCAACTGGTTATGATAGACAGGGCTATGATAGGGATGGCTATAATAGGGAAGGATATAATAGACAAGGCTACAACAAAGAGGGCTACGATAAGTGGGGAAAAGATAAGTATAGGAAAACAGTTAAAGAAAATAATTATAAATCCAAGTCAAAGTTGAAAATAGAAGGGAATATTTTAAGTGAAGAAGCTTTTGATATATTGTATGAAGAAGTAGAAAATGAAGTATTTGACACAGAGAAAACTAAACGTATACTTATTGTTACTGAAGCAGGTTGGCTAAAATCGAAGCAATTGAAACAATTAATAGAATTATACGATCATGAAAATTATATGGAGAAACTAATATATAAAGTGTACCCTAAAGTATCCGATAAGGTAAATTTCTCTATAGTTTTATCTAATGTAAGTAGTAATATTATAAAAAGGAATATAGAAAGATATATAGACGAATATCATAATTAAAATAAATTTATAGCTTGAAAAAATTATACTTAGTCTTTGATTAGGATATGTTTGACAAAAATTATAAATTAAGGTATAATAAGTGTACTATTTAAATAAGACAATTTTGGAGGTGTAAGGTATGGGAATGACAATAGTTGAAAAAATATTGGCAAAACATGCAGGAAAAGCTAAAGTATCACCTGGAGATAATGTGTGGATAGATGTAGATACATTGATGACACATGATGTTACAGGACCTGGTACAATGGCAGTATTTAAGGAAAAATTTGGAAAAGATGCAAAAGTATGGGATAACGAAAAAATAGTATTGGTGCCCGACCATTACATATTTACAAAAGATAAACATGCAATGAGAAATTTAGAATATGTAAAGGATTTTGCAAAAGAGCAGGATTTAAAATACTTTTATGAACCTTTTACAGATACATACAAAGGAGTTTGTCATGTTGCACTAGCTCAAGAAGGACACGTGAGACCTGGAGAAGTATTGTTTGGAACAGACTCACATACATGTACAGCAGGGGCATTTGGACAGTTTGCTTCTGGGATAGGTAATACAGATGCAGCATTTGTAATGGGTACTGGAAAATTATGGGTAAAAGTACCTGAAACTATACAATTTACATTTAATGGAAGAGTCCCTGACTATATTATGGGTAAAGATATAGTATTGCAAACAATAGGGGATGTAGGATTTGACGGTGCTACATACAAATGTATGCAATATGATGGTGAAGCAATAAGAAATCTTGGTATGGAAGATAGAATGACAATTTGTAATATGGCAATAGAAGCAGGTGGAAAATGTGGTATAATCGAACCTGATGAAAAAACCGTAGAATATGTAACAGAAAAAACTGATAAGCCATTTGAAATGATGTATTCTGATAAAGATGCCAAATATTGCCTGACAAAAGAGTATGATGCTGCTAAATTAGAACCTGTAGTAGCAAAACCATATTCACCTGGAAATGCTGACTTAGCTAAGAACTTATCTGATGTCAAATTAGATAGAGCATATATAGGGTCTTGTACAGGTGGAAAAACTACAGACTTTTTTGCAGCAGCAAAGATACTTAAAGGTAGAAAAGTAGCTATAGAAACATTTATAGTTCCTGCTACAAAAAAAGTAGATAAAGCATTGGATACAATAAAAATAGAAGGTGAATCATTGAGAGAAATATTTGTAAATGCTGGTTGTAAAGTAGGGCCGCCTTCATGTGCAGCTTGTCTTGGAGGACCTATTGATACGTTTGGTAGAACACATAAAAAAGAAGTGGTAATATCAACGACAAATAGAAATTTCCCTGGAAGAATGGGATCTATGGATGCTCCTATATATCTTGCATCACCATATACGGCAGCAGCTTCGGCTGTAACTGGTCATATAACTGATCCAAGAGAATTTTTGGGATATTAATATCGAAAAAAGGAGGAGAAAAAATGGAAAAACTAATTAAAGGAAAAGCTTATGTATTAGGCGACAATATAGATACCGACCAAATAATACCGGCAATGCATCTTGTATATAAGACAGATGATCCGGAAGAGTCAAAATTGTATGGTAAATATGCATTATCTGGATTGCCGGAAGATGTAAAAGGTGATACACCTTTTATAAAAGAAGGAGAATTTGAATCTGAATATACTGTGGTAGTTTCAGGTAAAAACTTTGGATGTGGCTCATCTAGAGAACATGCGCCCTTGGCTTTGGAGAAAGCAGGAGTAAAAGCAGTAATAGCAGAAACTTATGCAAGAATATTTTATAGAAATGCAGTAGATGGAGGATTTGTAATACCTTACGAAATAGCAGAAACTATATATACAGATGTTAATACTGGAGACGAAGTAGAGATAGATGTAGAAAAAGGTATATTTAAAAATATTACTCAAGGAAAAGAATATTCATTGCAAGGACTTGGAGATGTAAAAGATATAATTGAAGCAGGTGGCTTGTTCAATTATGCAAAACAAAATGGTATGATAAAATAGAGTTGAAATTATAGTAATGCAATAAATATATAGTTGATTTTTTTAGAGGATCACCTAAAAGTATAAGAATTATGAATATACGGCTTTAACCCATTCAATTTAATGGGTTAAAGCCGTATTGTTTGTAAAATTTTTACTTATGGTATATCCTCTTTTTTGTTTTCGCACTTGATTTACTTGGTATTTGTTGTTTTTTAACATAATAGTGATAGTATAACCACATAAAGCAATACTAAAAACAAATTTTAAGGAGGAATTTTGATGAAAAAGACAGTTTTGGTTTCGCTAATATTTATAGTAATGTCATCGATAGTTTTTGGAGGATTTTTAGATTTTTTTTAGAGAGGAAAGGACAAAAAGACAGAACTGACTGTATATACAGCTCTTGAAGATGATCAGATACCAAGGTATATAAAATCATTTGAGGAAAAGTATCCGGAAATAAAGTTGAATATTGTTAGAGATTCTACAGGGATTGTAACAGCAAAATTATTGGCAGAAAAAGAAAATCCACAGGCAGATGTAGTGTGGGGCTTGGCGGCAAGAAGTTTATTGGTATTGGATAGCGAAAATATGTTAAAAGGATACTCTCCTAAAGGAGTGGAAAGAGTATTTGATGAATTCAAAGACACTAAGAATAAGGATCCGCATTGGATTGGTATAGATGCTTGGATGACGGGATTTGCAGTAAACACAATAGAAGCTAATACAAAAGGCCTGAAAATGCCACAGTCATACCAAGACTTGATAAAACCGGAATATAGAGGTCACTTGGTAATGCCTCATCCTGCTTCATCAGGGACAGGGTTTTTAACTGTATCAGCTCTAATACAACTAATGGGTGAAGAAAAAGCTTGGGAATTTATGGAACTATATTGATACTAATACTGGCAAATATTATTCATTTTTTTCGGTGCCATTCCTTACAGCTACTACTGCACTGAAAAAATTAGACAAGGAATATGATATGATATCATCTTCTATGGGAATACCGTGGTACAAAACCTTATTTAAAGTAATTATTCCTATGAGTTTTGATTCGATTCTTGAGATTTTTACATATTACTTTGTAAATTCGATGGTGACAGTATCAGCGGTTATATTTTTATATTCATCTGATCTAAAATTAGCATCTATTGCTATGGTGAATATGGACGATGCAGGAGATACAGCATATGCAGCAGCTTTAGCGGTATTTATTGTATTTACAAATATATTATTAAAAATTATATTTGATTTACTAATGATAAAAACAAAAAGAAAAATAAATTTATGGAAAAAAAGAGGTGAATAATTTGAAAAATATAGATTGTGTTATTTTGGATTGGGCAGGAACAACTATTGACTATGGTTGTTTTGCTCCTCTAGAAGCTTTTATTCAGGCTTTTAGAGAAAAAAATATTGAGATCACAGTAGAAGAAGCTCGTGAACCTATGGGAATGCTAAAACGAGACCATATACAGGCGATATTGGATATGCCTGGTATACAAAAATTGTGGAATGATGAATATGGAGAAAATTATACTAAAAAAGATATTGAAGACTTGTATAATAAATTTGAAACTAAAATATTTGAAGTACTCAAAGATTTTACCACGCCAATTGATGGCGTAGTAGAAATAATAAAATATTTGAAATCGAAAAATATAAAAATTGGCTCAACAACAGGTTATACAAGTGAGATGATGCGTGTAGTAACAAGGGAAGCAAAAACAAAGGGATATCAGCCAGATAACTGGGTTAGTTCTGACATAGTAAAAAAAGGAAGGCCGTACCCTTTTATGATCTATAAAAATCTACTTGATTTAGGCGTGGCAAATACTAATAATGTAATAAAAATAGGTGATACAACTGTAGATATCAAAGAAGGTAGAAATGCTAAAGTATGGAGTGTAGGTGTAATACTGGGAAGCAGTGAATTAGGATTTTCTAAAAAGGAAGTAGAAAATTTATCAGAATTAGAATTGAAAAATGAGATGAAACGAGTTCGAAAGAAGATGATCAATTACAAAGTGAGCTCCTGCTTTA
>CAZDNU010000472.1:0-3170 GCA_964506865.1 uncultured Fusobacteriales bacterium
CCGGAGCTAAAAGAAAACTTGGAAATTATATCAAAAAAAGTTGGGATAAATTTGAATGGAGTATATCAGTTTGATATGAGCAAGGAGACTAAAAAAGCTAATGCAGCCTTTTTGGGATTCGGAAAAAGTAAAAGGATAATATTGGGAGATACGTTATTAGAGTCCTTGAGTACAGATGCAATAGTATCAGTATTTGCTCATGAAATAGGTCACTATAAAAAGAAACATATTATGAAAATAATGTTATTAAATATAGTGATATTAGCCTTACTATTTTATACTGTAAGTTATATAAGCATAGATAAGACTAATAGCGGTGAAGTAATGTTATTAAATATATTTAAAGTAGTATTTATATTTATGATGAGCAATAATATATTAATGGCATTTCAAAATTTTATTTCTAGAAAGTATGAGTATGAAGCTGATAATTATGCAAAAAAAATAATAGGAACAGAAAAATATCTAGTAATCGCTTTAAAAAAATTACAGGAACAAAACTTGGGTGATGATAATCCAAATAAAATTGTAGAATTTATTTTTTATTCACATCCTAGTGTGAAAAAACGTATAGAAAATTTGGAAAGCTGAGGGAACTATGTTGAAAAAAGGAGATATAATAAAAATAGAGATAGAAAAAATTGTATTTGGCGGAGAAGGACTTGCTTACCATGACGGGATAGTGATATTTGTACCAAAGTCAGTACCGGGCGATATAGTCGAAGTAGAAATAATTTCTTTGAAAAAATCATATGGTAGAGGAATAATTACAAATATAATTGAGAATTCAAAAAATAGAATAAAACCAGAATGTGATTGTTTTTTAGAGTGTGGAGCATGTGACTTTATGATGATAGATTATAAAATTCAGCTCAAATATAAAAAGGATATGCTAGATGATGTATTGAAAAATATAGGCAAGCTTTTGAATGTAGTAACAGATGACTGCGAGCCTTCTGAGGACATGCTTAGATATAGAAACAAAATCATACAAGCTTTTGGAAAAAAAGGTGAAAAAATTGTATCTGGATTTTATAAAAAGAGAAGCCATGAAATAGTAGAAAATGATAATTGTATAATTCAATCAGTGCAATCAAATAAAATTTTAAAAAAAATGAAGGAAAAACTACTAAAAAATAGTATAAGTATATACAATGAGACAAATAAAAAAGGGATATTGAGAAATGTTATGATTCGTAAAAATTTGAATGAAGAGTATATGTTAGTAGCTGTCTCAAATTCGAAGAAAATTAAAAATTTAAAACAATTAATACTTGAGCTTTGTAATAGTGAAGATTGTATAAAGAGTGCATATATATCAATTAATACAAGTGGATCTAACTTTGTACTGGGTACAGACAATATACATATTTATGGTGAAAAATATTTATTTGAAGATATAGAAGGATTGAGATTCGCAATTTCTCCACTTTCCTTTTTTCAGATCAATACCAAGCAAGCCAAAAGACTTTATAACAAAGCTATAAATTATTTGGATAACATAGAAGATAAAGTCATAATAGATGCATATGCGGGGACAGGGACAATTGGTATGATTTTGTCGAAGCGTGCAAGACAAGTATACAGTATTGAAATTACAAAATCTGCATGTGAAGATGCTATAAGTGCCTTGAAATTAAATAAAATAGATAATGTCAAAGTAATAAACGGAAAAGTAGAGGAGATCTTGTTAGAATTAATTGATGATGGAGTAAAAGTAGATGCAATAGTGTTTGATCCGCCAAGAAAAGGTCTAGACAAAGATATTATAGATAAGGTAAATGAAGCGGGCATAAAAGAAATTGTGTATATATCTTGTAATGGTGCGAGTTTTGCAAGGGACATAAATTTATTTTCAAAGTATAAGTATAAAGTAGAAAAATTATGTCCTGTAGATATGTTTCCAAATACCAGCCACATAGAAATTGTATCAAAACTTGTGAAGGAGGTATAAATATTGAGCTTAGGATTTTTCATAGGGATGATTTTGGCATATCTGCTAGGCAGTATACCAAGTGGAGTGATTGTAGGAAAGAAGATAAAGGGAATTGATATTCGAAAACATGGTAGCAAAAATTCCGGGGCAACCAATGCACTGAGAGTACTTGGAGCAAAGCTAGGATTGCTTGTATTGCTAAGCGATATATTGAAAGGCGCAATACCTGTTATTGTATCGCAGTATTTACTAAAAGTAGAGGGAATATATCTAGTTATAATTGGAATAATGGCAATAATAGGTCATATATTGTCAATTTTTTTGAAGTTTAAAGGTGGAAAAGGAGTAGCGACTAGTCTAGGAGTATTTATAGTACTGTCCCCTAAGTCAATGATAATAATAATCTTATTGTTTATAGCCATAGTCTTGTCTACACGTTATGTATCTTTGGGGTCAATAACGTGCGCTTTTGTATATCCGATTCTCACATTTGTGATATATGGAAATGCTAAAATAGAAGTAGTATTGTTGGGGATTTTGGTAGCGGTATATATTATATATAAACATAAAACAAATATAAAAAGGCTAATGAATGGTCAAGAAAACAAAATTAAACTAAAGAAGGAGTAGTAAAACATGGAAAAAATTGTTGTAATGGGAGGAGGCAGTTGGGGAACTGCATTAGCAGTACTTTTGGCTGAAAAGGATAATGATGTAACATTATGGGAGTATGATAAAGAACAAGCTGAAAGCTTAAAAAAAGATAGAGAAAACAAAAATTATCTTCCTGGAATTATGTTTCCTGAAAACTTAAAAATAACAAACGATATAAACGGTTTAATAGCTAATACGAGATTTCTTGTAATGTCGGTACCTTCGCAGTATTTAAGAAATATAATAGCAAAAGTAGCAGATCAAATTCATAAAGATTTGTTAATTGTGAATACAGGAAAAGGAATAGAGGTATCAAGTAAAAAAAGATTATCGGAAGTAATAAAAGATGAGATATATGGTAAGTTTCACGATAATATAATAGTATTGTCAGGGCCAACTCATGCAGAAGAGGTAGCCAAAAAAGTACCGTCGGCCATAGTTGCAGCGGCTAGTGATGGTGAAAAAGCCAGAGAAGTACAAGAATTGTTTAATACAAAAACATTTAGAGTATACATGAATACGGATATTGTAGGGGTAGAGCTAGGTGGCGCATTGAAAAACTGTATAGCAATAGCTGCAG
>CAZDNU010000473.1:0-11579 GCA_964506865.1 uncultured Fusobacteriales bacterium
TTCTTTTTCTTCTTTTGTCATATAGGCACCCCCCCTTATTTTTATAAATGTATTATATCATCCTGGGGTCAATTGACCTAATAGTATTATACCACAAAATATCATAAACCGCCAGTTTTATCGCCGGTTTTTTACATTCAAAGAATTATAAAATAATACCTTTAGGATTTATTTCTTTATTTTTATCGCCAGTTTTATCACCAGTTTAATAGTGCAGTAAATACAGGAAAAGTAAAAATATATATTGCAACCTTTTTATTATTTTACTTTCCAATTCTCCATTCTTATCTGTTGGAAATAGAGGCGTTATTGCTGTGTAATTTTTATAAATAATATATTTTAATTATAATGATTTGATATATTAAGAAAGTTTCAGGAATTTAATACAGCTAACATCGAAAAATTAATATTCTATACTTTCTAAAAAAAGACCACATCCAGGCACTTTTTCACCTATGATAGTGCTCTTTTTGATTTTAAGTATATCAGGTATATGTTTTGCATCAAATCTATCAAATCCAATTTCCACTAAGGCTCCTACAATCCTTCTTACCATATTATGCAAAAATCCATTTCCGGTAATTCTTATTTCACACATACCTTCCATACTCCTTATATCAATTTTATCAATTCTTCTTATCATTGTTTTTTTCTTTGATTGAGCACTTGTAAATGAAGTGAAATCATGTTCTCCTAAAAAATATTTTGCCCCATGTCTTATTTTTTCTATATCTAGTTTCTCTTTTATATGATAACTGTATTTTCTTAAAAATGGATTTGAGTACTCTTTGTTCCATATCTTATAAACATAAGTTTTATTTCCTGCATTATGTCTCGAATGAAACCTTTCTTGAACTTTTTTAACTTCGACAACGCTTATATCATTTGGCAAATAATGATTTAAATATCTTTGTATATCTTCTGTTTTTTTATTTTCTTCAAGAATAAAATTTGCTACTTGATGTAGAGCATGAACTCCTGCATCTGTACGACTACAACCTATTATTTGCATCTCTCTTCCAAGCATCTTAGATAAGACATTTTCAATTTTTCCTTGAATCGTATTATCGCTGTCCCCTAGCCTTTGCCAACCTCTATATTTACTCCCATCATACTGTATTATCATTCTATAATTTCCCATTTTTTCTCCTCTTAATAAATAAAAGACGAATTTATTTTTCGCCTTTTATTTATTATAATTATTTAATTAAATATTTTTTAATTTATATCCATCCCAAATCAATTCACCTTTGTCTATCATTTTACGTACATATGTAGGTAAACAAAAGACTGCTTTGTGAAGATTAGTATTATAATATTTCGTATCTATATTTAAAGCTTCCCACTTGCTTGCATCAAAATCATTTATTGGATGATATTTTTTTGAAGCGAACCCAAAAAGCCAATGCCCAGAACCATAAGTTGGGGTATTGTATTGATAAACTTCAGCTATAGGAAACAATTTTTTTATTTTTTGAGTAGCCCTAACAAGTTCTTTTGCGTTATTAGGGTAATACGGACTTTCACTTTGATTTACAAGTATTCCCACTTCACTTAATAGATCATAGCAATTTTGATAAAAGTCCATTGTAAATAGTCCTTCTCCTGGTCCAATAGGATCTGTAGAATCTACGATTATCAAGTCATATTTTTCCTTATTATTTTGAACAAATTTTATACCATCTTCGTAATAAAGACTGACTCTTGGATCGTCTAGTTTAGATGATGTAAAAGGCAAATATTCTATTGCAGCTTTTACCACTTCTTCATCTATTTCTACCATATCTATTTTTTTTATATTTTTATAACGAGTAAGTTCTCGTACAGTGCCACCATCGCCGCCACCAATTACAAGTACTTTTTCTATACTTGGATTGCTAGCCATCGGAACATGGACTATCATATCATGGTATATAAATTCATCTTTTTCTGTTGTCATAACTATACCATCAAGAGTAAAAACTCTGCCAAACGCATAAGTATCAAAAATATCTATTCGTTGAAAATCACTTTGTTTGTAATAAATATATTCTTTTGTTTTGAAAGAAAAGCGCACATTATCACTATGATTTTCAGTATACCAAAGCTCCATTGTTTTCCTCCTTTAAATTAAAGATTAAGATTGCACAAGATCAGGTTTAAACTGAATATCACCTAAATCTTCTGGTGAAAAATGTCTAATCTTGTCTACTAACCCTCTTGGGACTTCCGTAGTTTCAGTTTTTTCTGCTTCTAATGTATCAGATAAATAATCAAAAGCATCCCACGGATCAACTGTGTCTCCACATGTGAAAAGATCCACTGCTGCATATCCATATTCCGGCCAAGTATGTATCGTTAGATGTGATTCGGATATAATTACAGCCCCACTTACTCCCCAAGGATTAAAAAGATGAAATACAGATTGAACTATAGTTGCTTTTGCTTTTATAGCAGCTGTTTTCATAAATTCTTCAATTTTATCATGGTCTTTTAATACCTCTTTGTTACAGTTATAATATTCTACCAAGATATGTCTTCCTAATTGTTCAGTTTTCAATAACGTTCCCACGCTCCTTTCTCATTTTATTTTAGATTAGGTAATATTATAACATTTTTTCAAGAATGTCAATATGTTTTTTTTATATTTTGAGTGTTTTTTTTTAGTCAATGAATTTATTGTATTTGGGACTTGTTAGATTATAAAACTCACCCTGTTTTTTTGTTATAAATTTAGGTTTCCCATCTGTAATATCATATATTGACAATCCTTTATTTTTTTGAGCAATGTATAATATACCGTTATTTATAGTCATAGAATCTATTTTTTCAACATTATTTATTTCGCCTATTTTTTTCGGAATTTTTATATCACTTATATCGTATATATTTATCAGATTTTTAAAATCATTTGCAATAATAAGATAATTTTCAAAGCATTCTATATCTTTAGCATACTCAGATATTATAGATTTAAGCTCAGGGTTTTCAGGGTCTTTCAAATCCAGAATAAAAATTTCGGTTCCTGTGCATACATATAGATCCTGAGCATATACATATAATTTGGATGCAGTATAGCTAATGTAATTTTTAATGCTTGGGGATTCGGGATCTTTTAAATCTAAAATACGTATTTCATAAATATAATCAGTATTCACAGCCACATATAGATAATCATTATAAAAAGCAAGCCCACCTGAACGCCAATTACCAGCTAGAAATTGAGCTCTTTTTGCTTTGAATTTCTCTTCTTTGATTATATCCAAACCATCATCACCAAAAGAGTATATATAATTTTTGTGAAAAAATATTTTTTTGTCTGCACCCCATTTTTCCCCATAATGATATAGGAATTTAGCTTTATGTGGTCTTTTTACATCATACACATCAATACCTTTTTCCCAATTTGCTGTATATAGCTTTTCAGCATTTACAGCTAGACCATAACCAAAATTATTAATAGAGCTAATATATTTTGGATTTTTAGGATTACTAACATCTACAATAAGACTACCGAATTTCTCAGACTTTTTAGTTTCTAAATTCCCTGTAAAATATATACATTTACTAAAATCAAAACTTATTTCCATTTTGAAATGTTTTTCAAAAAATCCAGGCTCTGAAAAATACTGATCATATTCAGTTTCTTTTTTATTTTTGGTACAAGAAATAATTGAGAAAAACAAAACTATCCATATAATATTTTTTAGCATTTTCTTCACCTTCTTTGATTGTAATTTATAACATCACGATTTTTTGTATGGAATTCCAGATCAAATAGTATATCGCTATATAAAAACAATATGATTTTATTAGTTTCCTATATACTCTTCTAATGTTTTTAAATTTTCTTTTGCTTCCACACTTCCTTTTTTGATTGCTTTCAAAAAATATTTTTTGGCGTCATCTAGTTTTTGTAAACTACCCTCTCCTGTAGCCAGCATTATACCCAGACTGTTTGCTGCATCTCTATGTCCTTTGTCTGCTGCCTTTTTAAAGTAATAAAGAGCTTTTTCGATGTCTCTACTAATTTTTTCGCCTTTAGAATACAAATTTCCTAAATAATGGTCAGCGTCTTGATTCCCTAAAGCAGATGCCAATTCAAGATATAGTATACCTTCTTTTGAATTACGATACATACCTTTTCTTGATTCTACGATATCAATACCATCTTGTAGTATTTGCTGTGTATTGTATACTGCTTGATTTTTAATAAATTGATAAAGTTTATCAAAATCTTGAAAAGAGAGTACATCTTTTTCTTTCGCTGTGGGAATATCTAATTTTCTTTGAATACTATAATACAGATCTTTCAACTTTTTTTGAGCCAACTCGCTAAAGTCATCTAGATCAACTTTATTCTTAACTTGCAATAAGGCATCTTCAATATTTTTTTGATTAATTTCTATATTTTCTTTTGCTTCTTTCAACATTTTTTCATATTTTTTTTTGTATATTTCCTCTACTTCTTCGATCTGCTTTTCTAATCTTTTTTCAACTTCTTCCTCTATTTCAAAGTCCGCATAACTATTTTTTAAATTATTTATATTTTGGTTTAGATTTTCTAATCCCTGCTTTGTGTATGTCATAGGCTTTGATGTATATTCATAATTTTTGCTAGAACTATTATTATTATTTGATTTATTATTAGAACTATTATATGTTGACAAATTTTTATCAGCTTTCATTACTATATTATAGATAATTATCCCAACTATTACCAGAAATATTATTCCGCCCATTAATTATCACCTACTTCATCTATAATTTTTTTTAGGTGTTCAATTGCGATTTCATATTGCGGATGATCTGTTAATTCTTTTACATACTCGACATATCTTACTTTATTCTCTTGATCTAGGATTAAAACTCCTCTAGCAAGTAATCGTAACTCTTCGATTACAAAGCCATACTTTAGTCCAAAATCCAAATCCTTGTAGTCCGAAAAAGTAAATGAACTTGTAATATTATGCGAAGAACAAAATCTATCCAAAGCAAATGGTAGATCAACAGATATATTAAGTACAACAGTATTTGGAAACTTTGTTGCTTCTTTATTAAACCAAGTGACTTGATATTCACAAACACCTGTATCAACAGATGGAAATACCGAAATAACTTTGATTTTTCCATCAAAATCTTTTAAGTTTTTTGGATGCAATGTGGAATCTAGTGCTGTAAAGTCTGCTCCTATATCTCCTACTTTAATTTTATCTCCTAGCAAAGTAATAGGTTTTCCTGAAAATGTAACTTCATTTTTTCTTTTATCCAATTTATTCACCTCTTAAATTTATTTTAACGCATATTCTTTCAATAGATCTTTTTACAAAATATTGCTATATTTATCTCTTTTTAAACAAAAATAATCTATGTTTTGGATGAAATAATTTAATCATCTGATTATAAAAATCATTATATTCTTCTCTGCTTATAACGAATGGTTTATATTTAATATGAGTTTTGATTATTAACTTATTTTTTTTCATCTCTAAAGATCTATTAAAGATAATATATTTATTATCAATTTCCAGATTTTCTGGAATTAGTTCTAATTTATAGTCATTAGGAATTTCCAAAACTATCATTTGTTTTTCTTCTCTATCTGTCAATGACGCATAAGGATATTTTCTTTGCTTACTTTCTTCTGATAAAACAAAATCTATATTCTCAGTCTGTAATTTAAAATAATAATAATCTTTATCTACAACGGCAAAATCCTCTTCACTATATTTATATGAAATTTTCGCAGGACTATCATATTCGATTTCAAGACTTTCTGATATAGGCTTGGCACTATAAGAAATATTACTTATCAATGTTTCAAAATCTTGTTTTCGCTTTATTGGGGACATATAGGTATATTTTTTACGAACTTGCTGTGCGGCGATACCATAAAACTTACTTGTATGATTAATAATAGCATTTCCATTATTAGATAATGCTATATTTTTTTCGCTGACAGTTTTTTCATAAAAGTCATCCTGTGGATCTATTTCAGTTATAAAATCTTTTTTACCGCTAATTAACAAACCAATTTCATTAATACAGTTGATTTCTCCAAATTTATAAAACTCACTTTCTGTCTCCAAATAATAAATTTTATTATTTAAGTTAAATGAAACTAACATATACTGAAAATCATCTACTTGCAGATTGTTTTTCAGCATATCCCAATATAGCTTATCATTTCCAACCAGTATAGGAGAAGCTTCAATATCGATTGCTCTCAAAAGAGAACAAAGTAATGTAGATCGATCCATTGAGGCTGCATATCCACTTTCTATAATCTGATCAACATTTCGAGCTTCAAAATTTAGTACATCATTTACACTTTTATATTCGATGTTTTTTGCCACATAATTTTTAAGATATATGATTTTATCTTTAATATTTAATGAATTTATATCTTTATTATTTACAATTTCTTTTACTTTATCTGTAATTTCTATTTTATTTTCTACTTTTTTATAAACTAAGTTTTTGTATTCTTCCCAATTCTTATAAAAAGATATAAATACTGTTGGCAAAAAATATTCTAGTCTTGGACTCGCTGCTTCCGGTATAATTTGTTCTAAATATTCTCCAGACCAAGTAATTACTTTCTTTTCTCCAAATTCAGATTTTTTTATAGTTAAGTTATCGGACCAGTTTCTATAGTTTATAATTGGAGCTTTATCCTTAAAATATGAAAGAGTAAAGTTTTTTTCGTATATAGGTTCCTTCCCTGCATACAAGATTTTATTAGTAAATTTATTTTTTTTTGTATTTTTAATTGTATATGTTATATCAATAATATCCCCCTCTTCTACTGAAGAAAAAGCAGCCATACGCATTTTGTGTACAGCATAGTGCATATTTCCAGAATCAAAAGGAGCATCTATTTCACGAATAGCTTCCTTCCCAATATTGATTACAGTATATTTATTATTTGACTTTTTTATAGTTTTTGCTTCATTTATTTGAACTGACTCATATCTTTTGTCATATATAATTTTAAATTCAGAATGCTCTTTTTTCCCCTTATAATTGATTATTTTTTTTATAATCCGTCTTTTGAGAGTATACGAAAAATCTTCCTCTAAGTCTATAAACGTATCATCTAGTAAGATAGCTACGGCTGCATCAGGATAGTCTCGCATATTTTTTTCATATATAGCAATATCCTTTTGGCTAGGTTTTCGATTTATTTCAACGGCATATACATTTAGCAAAAGAAAGCTCAGTATAAGCATTATTATTTTTTTTGAATATCTCATAAGTAAATCGTCCTTTCAAATTTTATTTTTTTAAAATTATATACTCTTCTCTATAATTTTGTATTTGTCGAAATATATCCTTCAATTGGTTATACTCAACTTTACTGTATTCTAATTTTTTCATTGCATTATATCTTTTATATTCTATTTTCTTTTCATCAACACTATAATTGTATTTATGAATATATGCATAAGATTCAATTTCAAATTTTTTTGGAATTAAGTCTACTTTGTAATCATTATCTTTATAAATTACCACCTCTTCATGTAGTGATGCTGTAAAGTCAGAAATTAGTGGATAATTGCGATTTTCTAAACTCAGATCTCCTGGTAACCAGTTATGAGCTCCAAAAACATCACCCAAATTCGGTACATGCAATATTTTATAATCTTCTTTTTTTATAATTGAATCATTTATTATGTATTTTAACTTCATACGCAAAGGTTGAGAATCGTCTAGTAATTTTTTAGGGTATATTTCAAAAGAACTAAGACTGATATCTTGTGATAATTTTTTCAACAATCTTTTTAATAGTTTTTTTATTTCAGTTTCATTTCTTGTGGAAAAAGCATATCTATATATATTATCATTCATGCCCGTAAACTCTAAATCTGTCATTCCAAACAATTTATCATTTTTTATATGAAATTCCGTTTTTACTACTAGTTTATTTTCATCTGCAGATATTGTAGGGGTCAAGTTCAAGCTCCCACCATTTTTGCTAGCCATTAGATAAGTTTTATCCATTTCATATTGAGGTAGGAAATCCTTGCTTGTTTCATCTGTTGGATCTAAAAGGACTGTCTCTCCGTTTGACAGTTTGACTCCTGCTATAGCATGATTAAAGTAGGATAATGGTACTTCCTTATCAAGTTTCCTTGAAGTATTGATCAAGACCATATTTGCATCAAATCCAAGCTCTCTTAGCATTACTACTATCAAGGCGGCTTTATCTCGGCATACTCCTGTCATAGTATCAAAAGTATAATCTGTAGCATGCGGCTCTAGTCCAGGACGGTTTGTTTCAGTAGTTACTCCCATGTATCTTACTTTTCTTGATACAAAAAAGAATATTTTTTCTATTTTTTCTATTTCAGTTTTAGCATCTTTAGTTAATTCTAAAGTTTTGCTTTTCATTGCCTCAGTCACAATCATTTTTGGTTCACATAACTCATAATACCATCTAGATATAGTTTCCCAATCTGGTATGGTTGTTACTAGATATCGCATAGCCACCTTAGATAAGGGAGGCATTTTAGCTTCTGTTATAACTTGTGGTACATCTTCTACTTCAAAAAAATAAAATATTTTATCATCCTTTGTTTCACTCCATACTTTATAACGATCTTCAACAGGATCTAACACTTTATGATTTATAAGAGGTTTTGTTTTTGGTGCTTCAATTACTACTTTAGCTCTCTTAAACGGCATAGTGTACTGGCCAAGAAAAAAATCTGAGAAATGATTTTCGATTCTTGCTTTAGATGTTTTTTCTTTTAAAACATAATGTAGAATATCTCCTATCTCTAATTTGGATACTTTCAAGGTCACAAGCCTGCTATTATCATCATATATATTAGACGCCGCATTTCCTGGTGCTACTTGATTACTTACGTTGTTCTCTAAATTTATTTGGATGATGTCACCTGTTGCTTTTATGATTTCTGCATTTATAATTTCTTTTTTACTGTAATTATTATTATAATAAAATTGAATCGAACTATTTTCCTGCTTACCTACCTCATCTAATATTTTTATATACACATCATCAGTCATTTGGGATTTTCCATCTACATCATACTTCAGATAGACCATATTCTCAAGCAAAACTTCATGTGCATTTGGATAGTCTTTTCTTGAAATTTCTTTTGATATCTCAATAACCTTGTCACGACTAATTGTTTTTTCAAAAGCTAGTAGACTTACAGAAAAAACAATGTATAACATAATAAATCCAATTTTTCTTTTTTGCATTTTCAAACATCCTTTCAACATAAAATATTACCTAAATTTTATCATACAATAAGCTTAATTACAATTACTACTTTTCTATTTTATTGTTTTTATTTTCTTTATTTTCAAAATCATGCAATGGAAATATATCAAATAAACTTTTATAACTTTTTTTATACATATATCTTATCTGAGCATAATCACTTAGATACAGATTTAAACTACTGTTTTTAAAATATTTATTTTCATATTTATAGTTTAAACCTTTTTCATCTCCTTTTATGTTTATCTTTACATCTAAGTCTTTTTTTAAAAATGTAGGAATAGTATACTTTCCTATAAAAAATTCCAAATCATATTTTTTTGACTTTAGTTCAGTTTCTAGCTCTGAAAAAAAAATAACAGCAGAATTGCTTGTGGACTTTTCTTGCTTTTCTTTAGAGTATAGAAGTGTAAAAAAAATTAAAAATAACATTACAATCTTTTTCATTTTAGTGGCAGTAAAACTATAATTTTGCTGCCTCCCTCCTCTTCTAATCATTACTTTTAGTCGTTAAAAAATTTCATAACTATTCTTTCATATACTTATTTCTCTTTAGTATTTACTCCAAATTCTATTATTCAATTCTAATATTTCAGTAACCCTTTACCTAAAATACTTAGAGGCTATCCCTCCTTTTTTTATTTCAATATTTTTTTTATAAATAGTGTTAGTATAAAGTAAATAGCACTTAATACAACTATACTAGCTCCAGTTGGTATATCCAGTATATATGAAAGATAAATTCCAAGAATCACTGCACTTTCGCACAATAATAAAGAATATATCAATGCTTTTTTAAAACTATTTGATATTTGTAGTGCTGTTACTGCTGGAAAAATTATCAAACTTGAAATGAGCATAGTCCCAACAATCCTTATTCCAATAACTATAGTTATCGATGTAAAAATTATCAACACATAATTTATAGTTTTTACTGGAAGCCCTAAAACTACTGCATATTCTTCATCATATGACATTATAAAGTACTCCTGATAAAATAGTAAAATAAATGTAATTACTGCAATTGTCAATATTATGGCAATAATTATTTCCAAATCACCGACAAATAAGATACTTCCAAATAAAAAACTTAGTAGATCTACATTAAATCCATTTGACAAGCTTGCAATTATTACCCCAACTGCAATTGAAAATGCTGCAATCATACCTATTGCAGAATCCCCATGTATATTTTCTTTCTTACTAAGTGTAAGGATCACTATCGAGAAAATTATAACTATGGGTATAGAAAATATAATTGGTGATACTGACAAAAGCAGTGCGAAAGCTATTGCAGCAAAACTTACATGCGCCAATCCCTCTCCTATCATAGAAAAATTTTTTACTACAAGACTTACTCCAAGTAGCGAGCATGATGCCCCTATCAACATTCCGGCAAATAAAGCTTTATACATAAACAAATGTTGAAATGGTTCGATTAATAATTTAATTACATTTTCCATCTTTATGCCTCCAACAAAACTGATGTTGTGATACAAATCCAAAATATTCAGTCATCTCATCTGATTTACAAAATTTTTCGTAAGTTCCAAAAAATATAACTTTTCGATCTATATAAAGCATTTTGGAAGTATATTTCCCGATACTTCCAACATCATGGCTTACTAATATAATTGCTACTTTTTTATTTTTATTTATATCATTTAGTATATTATAAAACTGACTTCTCACTTTAGGATCTAGAGCACTTGTAGGTTCATCCAATATCAATAAACTAGGCTTATTAATTAATGCACGTGCAAGTAAGACACGCTGTTGTTGTCCTCCTGAAAGTTCTCCTATTTTATTATTTTCAAATTTTGAAATATCTAAATTTTCCATTATCTCATCTATGTTTTTTTTGTCTTCTTTGTTGATAATTCTTGGAAATTTTTTTCCTGCAATCACTCCGCTAGCAACTATTTCTCTCACATTAGCTGGAAAAGATTTTTCATTATGGAAAATCTTTTGCGGTAGATAACCTATTTTGTCCCTCTTCACGTAATGGTTTATACTGCCTTCAAAGTCTTTTTCTAGCCCCACAAGTGCTTTGACTAAGGTAGTTTTACCTGATCCGTTAGGTCCTACCAAACCTATATAATCCCCTTCATTTACTGTCAAGCTAATATCAGCCAAGATACTTTGTTGATTTTTTTTTATACTTAAATTATTTATTTTCAAGAGTTCCTTCATTTAATTCCAGCCCTTTCTTTAAGTTTTCTAAATTTTTATACATAATGTTTAAATATGTGCTTCCATTTTCAAAATCTTGTTTGGAAATATTATGTATGCCATTCAATTCCAATATTCTTGCTCCACTTTCATTAGCAATTGCTCTTGCAATTTT
>CAZDNU010000474.1:0-1500 GCA_964506865.1 uncultured Fusobacteriales bacterium
ATATAAAAATCATCTTTTCCTCTTACCTGGTTTGCTTTTTCATGAAAAGCAGGCAAGAAGTGTCTATTAAACATAACTCTACTCATATGTTTTACTGTATCTATTCTAAATGAGTCTACACCCATCTCTATATATTTACTATACGCATCAATTAAATGCTTTTGTACAATTTCACTTTCCGTATTTAAATCAACACAATCAGGATGAAATGTTCCTAATTGACATGTATAATCTTCCCAGTTACCAAGATTTATCAAATGATATATTTCTGGATTCAATAGCGAATAAGCTCCTTCCGACCACTGAAAATTATATATTTTCCAGCCTTCATCACTTACCCATTGTGTTGCTTGTCCCCATGCATCAAGATTTGGAATCAGATTATCTTCAGAGACCCAAGGTATAGCAAGATATGGTTCCATATAACTTTTATCTCCTGTATGTAACCAAGGCAACTGATCCGGTGTTGGTTTTTCCTTTTGATATACATCACCTAAATAGTAGTTTTTACCTGATATAGGCTCATGTGTTAATCCATCGTATTCAAAATCAGGGTTATATTCATCATAAAAATCTGCTTCTCCACCATTTATTTCACTTCCCCAGTCTGGATCTTCTGGATCACCCCATAATATTCTTCCACCAAGATTTTTTTCACCATACCTCGAGCTATGATTTAAAACTATGTCTTGAATTATTTTCATATCCCGCTTATGTATTTCATCTATCAAATCTTGATAAGTAGCTCCCGAAGACTCTAATCTAGGATCTATTTTCGTCATATCCCAAGCATGGTATCCATGATAGTCAGAATCACTTCTATTTAAAACAGGTGGAGTTATCCAAATAGCTGTAAATCCTAAGGCTTTTATGTAATCCAGTTTGTCTATTAGCCCTTGGAAGTCTCCTCGCCAAGAAGGATCGCCATTTTCAAAGTTTCCATTTGTATAGTCTGTACGCGTCCATCTATTGTTGCTACTATCACCATCATAAAATCTTGCTGTCATAAGAAAATATACTGTTTCTTCCCTAAAATCATCTCGTGTTGACATATTTACTTCGCCTATATAATATCTAAATGTGTATGTTTTTTCGTTTCCTGTACTATCTATAGCCAATACATTGACTATGGTATTATCATTTATTGCAATTGTCATACCTGCATTATATTCCTCTGAACTCATTGTTGGAACCGTACCATCTGTTGTATAATACATTGTCGGATTTGAGTCCTTATTATCCTCTATCTCCAAGACTACACTGACACTTGTATCATACCTTCCAGCTACAGGGTCTGCAGTCACTGCAGGAGCTGTACTATCAGATCCCAAGTTGAATACATATCTTGTTATACTACTATTTCCATCTTTGTCTACTACATATACTTTTAGCTCCATACCACCATCTGATACAGCTATTGATTCTCCAGCATACAAAGTATCTGTCTCACCAGGAGTCGTACCATCAACTGTATAGTATCCTTTTGGAGATGTATCTTGG
>CAZDNU010000475.1:0-3875 GCA_964506865.1 uncultured Fusobacteriales bacterium
GAAGCTGATGAAGAAACCGTAAATAATCTAAAAGAATATTTAGAAGACGAAGATAGATTGGTTAGTGGATCAAAAGAGATAAATCTTTATAATTTTAAAACCCCACTTAGCCTTGTTTTCACAAAAGGTTTACCTGAGAGTAAGTTTGTCCAAGATTTATGCAAACAAAAGAATAATAAAAAAATTGATTCATGGATTAAATCACGTGACCAAGGATTTTATAGTATAGAGTATTCTTGGCGTAAAGGAGAACATCCAACACAGAACACCTTTAATCCAGATTTTTTTATTAAAAGCGGCAATAATATTGTTATTGTAGAAATAAAATCAGATGGAGATGATTCGGAAGAAAATAAAGCAAAATTAAGATACGGAAAAGAATATGTTAACGATTTGAATAAAGAACTGGAGAAACAAAAAATTAAAACAAGATATTTTTTCCATTTTCTAAGCCCAATAAGCTATAGTGAATTTTTTGAATACTTATCTGATGGTAGGTTATTCAAAAATGAGTTTAGAAGTGATCTCGAAAATATATTAAGTTAAATTTAATTATCTTTTGCAAAATAAATATATTCTGAAAATAAAACTTCTGGAATAGTATTATGATATTTTTTAGCTATGCCGAAGGATTATTTTCTAGACCTTAGGATTGTTCAAACCACCTTTTAAAGAGGTGGGTTTTCTTTTTGACAGATTTTGCCACTTTTGACAGTTAGGTTCTATAAGCATATAATTTAACGAAGACTATAAAAGAAGAACTATTAACAAACAAATAAGTTATTTAATATTTAAGAGTAAATAGTGGTAGTGTTATGTTTTATATTAAATAAATAATACAATCTTGAGGCATCAAAGATTTTTCTTTGCAGAATTGTAATCAATTATAGAGGTTATTAGATGATTATAATCACTAGGGAGCATTAAAAATATCTGAACCTTGGAGGGGATAAATTTTGATCCTAATCATTTATGTATAATTTATTTAAAAACAAATTAATTATTAGACTGGATAAATGGAGACAAGGAAGATCTTTACTTAAGAATGTTCAGGCAGTAAAAAAGACGACACCGGATATAAAAAAAGTTGTTCAACAAAATATAAAGCCTCTTTGGTTTTCGGCCTTAGATACCGGAATCATTTTTTTGTTATTTGTCATTTTTTGGTTCCTGACGCATACACAAACACTTTTGGGAATTCCATTTGTTTGGATAAAAAATAATCATTATCAAAATCTAATTGCAATACATGCTGGTATAGGAGCAGTTTTAATTGGATTGGCTTTTTTTATTGCTCAAGAGATTGCTAAAGAAAGAGACAAGGAGAACTCTTATAAGGGTTTCGTTATTTTAAGAAGAAGTAAGTTTTTCTCACTTCTATTGGCGGAAATATTATTTTTCTTTTTATTCTTCTGGGATTCAGTAAATATTTTAATATTATTTCCATTATTCTTTATTAGTATATTTATACTTTGTTCGTTATATGAAACATTCAATTTAATTATTAACGACTTTGAGCTTAAAAAAGAAGAAAGAAAAATATTTTTGAATAAACTTAATGTTTCTTTTCTTAAGGTATTAGATTTAGAGATAACGAAGTTAATTGGGGATAACCAACTTCGTAAACTAATGAAGGATTATAAAAACTTCATTGAAGTTACACCATTTCCTCCCTTAAACAAGCAAAATTACACAGCGATAAAATCCAATAGGTCGGGTATATTTAAGGATTTGAATTTACGAACACTAAAAAAATTTCTAACAAAACTTCAAGAAATTGCTCCTCTGGAAAAAGAAATGGTTGGAATTAGCTCAGAAGATCAAAATACTTTACCTCCTGGTCCAAGAAAAAAGGATCCATATTGCTATCTGTCACCACGATTTTTTTCTGACACTAAAGAAGTAAATGATGTATTATTTTGGATTCGGAGCGACTTATTAAAAAACGAAAAAAATGCAAAAGAAATAAGAACATTTGCTCAACAAGCATTTATAATAACTTCATTCGGTTTCGAGCTAGAACATGCGCGAAATGATATAAGGAAACTTAAACTCCTTTCTTTCGATTTGATAAGGGACCAAAAAAGTGATGAATTGGACGAGGTTATAAACAATTACACTAAACTAATTGAGGATTTCTATTCATACCTAAAACCATATGGTGGAGGCTTTTCGGAAAAACAAGCTCGCGATATGTCTATGGAGATATTTTTCGGTGGACTCAAGCCTGTTGCGTGGATAAGCGAGGACATTCGAGAAATATTTGAGCAGGGGATTGAATCTAATAATAAAGCAATTATTAAAAGTGTTGGCTATCTACCAGTTCGCTTAATGCGATACTCGATTGACTATAAAGATCATCTAATCTTTCAACAATTTCAGTATTATCCCTTTCGGCTCTATCAAGCTTCTATAAGTGCACAAAAGTTGGGAAGGAATGAGTTAGCAACCTTTCTCTTTGATAGATCATGGCGTTATCTAAAAGAAATCACGGACTATTACTTGGGACCGAAGCTGAAAAAGGAAGAAGATTACCCAAAAGAGGAAGCGCGCAATTTTGCATGTGCCATTCTAAAAATCTTTCAAGGACTACTTAAAGGCTCTTTTGACGGGAGGGATATTGAAGGTTTTAAAACATATCTATCATCAACCAGCGGTTTGTTTAGACATCTGGATATTACAGATCGTTTTGAAAATGAAGAAGCACAACAGATAGCAGACTTTCTGAAAAATAAAAAAGACGAAATGATATTCGGTTTGGCTAGTTGGATTTTTTATAATTTTTTTCAAAACAAAAGAGACTTGATAATTAAGCAATTTTACGATGTAATTCTGGACTCTACATCTTCAAGGATAGAAGAGCTTACAAACATCTTTTCAAGAACACATAGTTTTAAAACCGAGGAGTTTTGGGGTTGGGATAATTGGGAGATGTCGGAGAAAGGAGAGGGGCAAGTCCACTCAATTCAAATTTTGGAAAAACTAGAGAAGTTCTATGCAGTTAAATCACTTTGTTTATTGGCAGACAAAACTAATGAAGAAATAGAAAAAATTGGATTGCCACACACTAGGGATTTGGCTTACTTGGTAGAAGGTACAAGGGACTTAATTAAAGTGCTCGATGATATAAAGGCAAATCCGGATAACTGGAAATTTGTTTTGCACGAAAACTCTATAAATAAAGTTGATTCATTCAAAGTACTACTTGCCAAGGCAAAAGAGGTGCAGGAGCAGGATGAGTTAAAGCTTAAAAGAGAGCAAAGTATTTCTAAGAAGCGCGTACAAGAATTCAAGAAAGAAGCAATAAAGACTTTCTACGAAAGTGCAAATATGCGCGATATTTTTGCTAAGCATTTTAACGCATACAAGGACAAAACGAATAAAACAATCGCTGGAAAAAAAGAACGCTTTGGAATTAATATTGTTGACGATAAGGCTTCTTTCTTTAATGAGTGGCATATCCATTATTTTGGTTGGGGCAAAAATTACGGCCGCGATATTGCTTCCGGCGAAAATTCCTACTTGCTTGATGATATATCCAAGGACTGTAAAGAAATTACCAAAAAAGATTTTGAGGCAACACTATCAGGATTTAAAAACTTGAATGATATAGTAATTTTCGCAACGAACATCGCACTCTGGCGGTTTTTTGAAGATTTAAAAAACTTCAAACCGAAGTGGCACCGAGATTCTAAACAGCTTGAAGTAAAAGGCTTTGGTGGTTGGTATGAGTTCAAGGGCCAATCAATCCCTGTTTTCGAGACATATCACAGGAAAATAGATAAACAGATTTTGATTTTGAATAAGGTAAAAGTCGGGGAACTTTTTCAGTTCTCGCCGCTCAATCAGGGAGAGAAAGAAGAATGTATTGAGGA
>CAZDNU010000476.1:0-2914 GCA_964506865.1 uncultured Fusobacteriales bacterium
ATAAAAAAATTTATAAAAATGTTTGGAAAGAATGGCTTTTATTTGGAATTACAAGATAACGAATTACTTAAAAATGAAATAGCAATCAAAAAATTAATAGAAAAAAGCAGTGAATTAGATGTAAATCTCATAGTCAGTGGTGGAAGTTTTTATATAAATAGAGAGGACCATGTACTATGCAATCAGCTCAGAGCAGAAAATGGCAAAAAAGAATTACAGGGATCAGGTTATTATTTCAAATCTCTTTTAGAAATAGAGAGTAGGTTTAAAAATGTGCCGAATGCAATAGAGAATACAGTAAAAGTATCAAATCAATGTAATTTAAATTTAACAAAAAATGATTTAGAGATGATTATAAGATAAATAAAAAAAGCAGCTAAAATCCTTTTAAAGACTTTAGCTGCTTTTTTATTTACTGTGTATATTAATTTTTATACTTTATACCATACATTCATGCTTTCAATATCTCCTGAAATGTTTGTATTATTTTTTAACACTCCGGAAAAAGTATAGTTGCTTTTTTTAAATGTAATATTCATACCAAAAGATTTTGCTCTGGCAATAGTATAAAGAGTCTTTATACCTAAAGGTTTGATCTCTTCTTCTAATGCGTGAAGCAAAGTAAGTGCAAAACCATGACCACGGTATTCGGGAAGTGTAGCAAAATCTGTCATTTCAGAGTTTTTACTTTTTAGATCCATTTCTGCTGATGCTAGACTTACCAATTTATCATTTTCCCAAATACCATAATAGATTATATTATCTCGCATAGTTTCTATTAGATAATTTGGATCGAAAATTGGAAAAGGATAACTCGGAAATACTTTTTTATAAAGTATGGCCATAGCTTCGGCATCTTTTTCAGTAGTTTTTCTCATAGTAAATTTATCACTTTTTAATTTGAAATCACTAACAGGTTTTTTGTTCTTACATACTTCAATTACGTTATCCAGTTCTTCTTTATTTTCAAGTTTTTTTCTTTTAGGATCTATAAATTTACTGAAAAATATCACATCTTCTTCTCCAGAAAAAAACTTTGGGATTTCAGCTTCTTTTTCATACCCTAAATCTTCAAAATATTTGCTAAACTTTTTTGGGATTTTTGCAAATATTTTACTAAAATTGTACTTAGCTAAAAGTTCTGTAATCTTTTCATCAACATCATCTCGATCTTTTTCAGAGTATTTCATGATATAGATACGGTTGTTTTCAGGACCATAGTGTAAAAGAGAACTTCCTATGTTTTCAATTGTATCTGCCATATTACTCTTCGCTCCCGTTGTTTCGAATTTCTCTATCAAGATTTTGAGGTGTCAATGTAATATCATCTTCATGGTCACACAATAACTTAGCTATACCTATTAGTTTGTCATCTTCTTCGGCATTTTCAAGCTTTAAAGTAAGATTACAATTTGCACAATCAAGATTACAGAAGTTATGGTCATATTTATCCGGCATTTTGTAAGTAGTAATGATACCTTCAAAGTTTCTAAGTACGACTTTATTTGTAGTCCATGAAATTACGTATTCTGGATTAATTGGTATTTTACCACCACCACCTGGCGCATCAATTACATAAGTAGGTACTGCAAATCCACTTGTATGTCCTCGAAGACTTTCTATAATTTCTATCCCCTTACCTACAAAAGTCCTAAAATGCTCTAAGCCTTCTGAAAGATCACATTGATATAAATAGTAAGGACGTACTCTATTTTGTACTAATTTATGTACAAGTCTTTTCATTATTCTAGGACAGTCATTTACCTCTGCTAGTAATACAGTTTGGTTACCTAAAGGTATTCCTGCGAATGCAAGTTTTTCAAGAGCTTTCTGTGCTACTTTTGTAATCTCTCGTGGGTGATTGAAGTGAGTATTTATCCAAATTACACCATGTTTTTTCAATACTTCCACAAGCGAATCAGTGATTCTGTATGGAAGGACTACTGGCATTCTTGAGCCTATTCTTATAACTTCTACATGAGGTATTTCACGAACCTTTCCTAGTATCCAGTCAAGATATTCATCTGAAAGCATAAATGGATCTCCACCAGAAAGCAATACATCTCTTACTTCAGGGTGCTCTTTGATATATTCAACGCCTTTTTCTATATCACTTTTTGATGCTATATTACTGTCATCTCCGACTTTTCTTTTTCTAGTACAATGTCTACAATACATAGAACATACATTACTTATATGAAATAGTACTCTATCAGGATATCTATGAGTGATACCGGGAACAGGACTATCTCCATCTTCGTGTAATGGATCTTCCATATCACAAGCAGTTATATTTAATTCACGAATATCTGGAAAAGCTTGTCTAAACACAGGATCGTTTTCATAGTCCTTTGCATCAATCAGTGATAAATAATATGGTGTAACTGCCATTGGGAATTTTTCTATAGTTTTGGCAATTTCTTCTTTTTTCTTGTCAGAAAACTTTATTCCTAGTATGTTTTCTACTGTTTCTACTTTACGTATTGAATTTTTAATTTGCCAATGCCAATCTTCCCATTTTTCTTGAATTTCTTTTGAAAATTTAATTTTGTCCATTTGTTGTTTGGTAATATCGATAATCTCTTTCATTTAGAACCTCCTAAAATATTTGTAAAAAAAAGTATCTAATCTTTTAATTGAATTAGAGATAAATACTTAAATTTAATTTCTGATACGAACTCTATACTTGTCATGTTGACATAAAAAACTAATTTTATAATTTGATTTGTTTAAAATATATTTGTAAAATTTTGAATTTGAAATTGAAAAAAGAAAGTTTTTAAAACAATTAAAATAGTATAGATTTTACTGTTTTGCTGTCATTGATGTATATATTATAACACAAATCAAAAAAAAATTCAAATTGACTAAAAATATAAAGTATATATACTTTTAGTAAATAAAGTGAATAAAG
>CAZDNU010000477.1:0-4324 GCA_964506865.1 uncultured Fusobacteriales bacterium
GAATATCATTTAGTTGTGTTTGAAATTTTTCAACCTCTTCATCTTTAAATTCAAGTCGCGCAAGACCTGCTATTTTCAATACTTCTTTTTTACTTAGAGCCATTTTATCCGTTATCTATAAGTATACTTTGTTGATAGTATCACTTTTGGATAACGATTTCACCACCTTTCTCTTCATTTTTTATTTTATATTCTTTTTTTATATTCTTTCAGATTTTCTATCGTTTTTATATATATTTTATCAAAATCCGTCACTATACTGTGACACGCCTCTATGTCACCATTTTGTGCTCTCTCTTCTAAGCTATGACATATTTCTGCTAATTTTTCAAGGTACAACGTATGCGATGAACTTTTCAAAGTATGTGCTAAAAATCCTACTTGTTTCATCTCTTTGCGTTTCAAGCTTTCTTTCATATTATTTATATTTTTTCTCGAATTTTCTAGATATGTCTCTATTATATTTTTCAGTATATCTCTACTTATCATTGCATAATTTATCTCGATCGCTCTAATATTTAGAATCTCTTTTTTGCTTGTTTTTTTTTCCTCCGACATATTATCCAAAAAATTATAATCTATTTTCAAAAAATTACTTAATAACTCAATCATTTTTAATTCTTCAAAAGGCTTGCTAATGTAGTAATTTGCTCCTGCATTTAGTATTCTATTTTGATCTTTTATGTATGCTGCAGCTGTAACTACCGCTATAGGAATATTTCGTATATTTTTATTTCTATGCTTTCTTATCCTCTCTATTGCTTCGCTACCTCCCATTATAGGCATATTTTCATCTAAAATTATCAAATCTACTTTGTGATTCTCATCTAAATAGTCCAAAACCTCTTTACCATTTTCGAATAATACCACGTTTTGATTATAGTGCTCCAACAGTTCACGTATATATATTTGATTTACCAAATTATCTTCAGCTACTACTATTCGCATGCTATTATTTATTTTATATGTTAAATTTTTGTTGCATTCGCGTATGCAGACTGCTTTTTTGTCTGTTATTTCCACTTCTATATCAAAATAAAATCTACTTCCCTGTTTTATTTTACTAGTCACACAAATATTTCCATTCATCATTTCCACTAAATTTTTACTGATAACAAGTCCTAGACCTGACCCACCATATTTTCTAGTAATACTGCTATCTTCTTGTACAAATGACTCAAATATTTTATTTATTTTGTCTTGTGCTATACCAATGCCACTGTCTTCTATCACAAATACAATTTTTATTGTTTCATCTTTAATTATATTTTGTTCTACTTTAATATTAATATAACCTTTTTCGGTAAATTTTATTGCATTTCCTAGTAAATTGATTAGTATCTGTTTTATTCGAATCGGATCACCTATTACACAATCTGGAATATTTGCATCTATATTTGATTCAAATAAAAGTCCTTTTTCTTTTGCCCGAAACTCAAACATAGCAAATGTATCAATCAATAACTGCTTTATATTAAAAGGTATTTTTTCTAAATCAAACTTATTTTGTTCTATTTTTGCAAAATCAAGAATATCACCGATTAGGTCAAGTAGTAATTCTGCTGATGAATTTATCAAGTCAGAATATTTTATCTGACGTAAATCTAAATCAGTCTTCTTTAATAATGTATTCATCCCTATTATTCCATTGATAGGAGTTCGTAACTCATGACTCATATTTGCTATAAAAGTACTTTTGGCTATATTTGCCTCTTCCGCTTTTAACTTTTCCTCTTCAAGTATTTTTGTCTTTTCCCTTACTTTTTCTTCTAGCTGGGTATTTGATATTTTTAGTTGTGTCCGCATTTGATCTATTCGTATAAAAGCATTGGAAAATACTTTCGCTATTGCAAATGCTTGGGCTGCACTTATTACAAATGCTCCCATAGGAACTAAAGGCCCCAATAGATTTTTTCCACTTTCATACAAAAAAGTGTCATATGCCAAAAATACAAACTGCAAAAGTATTGCACCAAGTAATATATCAGCACTCACCTTCCGTTTATATGTTGCTTTGGACAATATCCATATATTATATGCAAAAAATACAATTGAACTTACTTTGATTACTATAGCTATCTCTTTTATCTGTAATATTGTTTTTAGCGGTGTTCCTATTATGAACAAAGACAATATTATTGTCCAAATAAGCAAAAATTTATTTAATACTTTATTACTTTCTTTTGGATATAAACTAACTACAAAAGCTATAAATACAGGTATTAATATCACCCTTGTCAAGGCGAGTAATTTAGTGTTTGTATAAAAACCTAAATCAAACAATACTCCATCTGCAAGAAAATTTCTAAATATAATAGCTGTAATGCTTAAAAATGCAAATATAAGAGTAGAGCGATTTGATTTATATAAAAGAAATAACCCTATGTGATAAATTGCAAAAATTGATAAAAATCCAAATGCAAAGTAACTTATTTTTAGTATCTTATGATATATATCAGATACCTGTTTGCGTTCTCCTATAACTATATTTTTATATAGCTTAGCATTCTCGATGTATTTCGAAAATACAATTTTTAATTCCCTCGTGCTCTTATTAGATTCAAAATATATATATGCATTCTTTTTTTTGGGCATACTTCTTGTCAAATCTCCACTTTCGTATATCATTCGCTTATCTAAAAAAACTTCATATGCCGACAAATCTGACATAATCATAATACCATATACTGTGTCAGCTTGCAAGCCATGCATGTCTAAATTATATTCAAATTTTTCATTATCTATTTTTTTTATTGCATTATCATTTTTCGCTAATGAAACTAATCCATTTTTCTCAAAATTCCAATTTTCAAAATTTATAGAACCATTCTTTATATAAAGTTGCTTTGCTTCTCTTTTGCTAGACGAAAAGTAAAATATTCCTACTATTGACAAAATAAACGCTGTAAGTATTCCAATAATAATTCGAAATTTATAAACAATTTGATTTCCTTTGTCTAGCATATCAATCACAACCTTTTCTTATTTAAAGTAAGCAATTATATCTATAAAATTTGCATACGGTTCATATTTTATTTTGTTTTCAATACAATATTTCTCTAGTTTATATCCCTTTTTTGCGAAAAGTATATCAGCATAATCTGATACTGATATATCAGAGCTCCCATCTCCGATAAAGATAACCTTTTTATATTTTTTTTTATATGATTGAAGTATTGTTTTTTTGCATACCCCTTCGAAGCAATCCTCTACATCGTATGGAAACTCTACTCTTATTTTCTTGTTTTCAAATATAGCTTCATTAGAATATATATTTTTCTTCTCAATTTTTATATTGTACTTTTTCAGTATTGGAAATATATTTTGATATGTTCCTGCACTTACTATTCGAAAATCATATCCTAATTTTAAAAATTCAAGAAAATTATTATCTATTTCTACTCTTTCTGCAATCACTTTTTGATATTCATTTATATCCATATTTAGATTACTTAGTAGTCCAGATAGATATTCTTTTATATTCATCTTTCCTTTTCGAAACTGACTCTGATATTCTCGTAGTAATTTTTCGTTATATATTTCCATTATTGTATCGGTTGAATCAGTTTTTGTGATCGTTTTATCAAAATCAATTAAAAAAATATAATCTTTCATTAGTCTAGTCAAGCTCCTTTTTTCTTACTCGAACAGCATTTGCATGAGCTGTAAGTCCTTCTACTTCTGCTATTCTTATGATATCATCTGCATTTTTTAGCAATAAATCTTTTGGATAATATACTATTGAAGTTTTCTTTATAAAGTCATCCACATTCAATGGCGAATAAAACTTCGCTGTCATATTGGTAGGCAGAACATGGTTTGGACCGGCAAAGTAATCTCCCACGGGTTCAGGAGTGTACTTCCCTAAAAATATAGCTCCTGCGTTTTCTACTTTTGATATATAATTAAACGGATTCTCTATTTCTAGTTCCAAATGCTCCGGTGCTATTTGATTTGAGATCGCAAATGCATCTTCCAAATCTTGTACATATATTATATAACCATTATTTTTCAAGCTCTTTTTTATCATATCTTTTCTACTTAATTGCTCGGTTTGTTTTTCAATCTCTTTTTTTGTTTCGTCGATTATATCTTTCGAATCAGTTATAATTATAGAAGCTGCCATAACGTCATGTTCCGCTTGTGACAAAAAATCCGCAGCAAGATATTCTGGGTCCGCATGCTTATCTGCTATTATCAATATTTCACTTGGTCCAGCTATCATATCTATATCCACATGACCATACAACATTTTTTTTGCCACTGTTACAAATATATTTCCCGGACCTACTATTTTATTTACAGGTTTCATCATCTCCAAGCC
>CAZDNU010000478.1:0-6235 GCA_964506865.1 uncultured Fusobacteriales bacterium
ATTCTTGCTGATTTTTTAAATGGTTTGTCATGAAACATTCCCATTTCATTCATGGCAAATAATATTCTTCTATGTACAGGCTTTAACCCATCTCTTACATCAGGTAGCGCTCTGCTTACTATTACACTCATAGAATAATCAAGATAGGATGCTTTTATTTCATCTTCTATGTAAATTGGTGTTTCTTGCGACATATTATTATATCTCCTTCCATGTTTTTTATTTTACTTTTATACATCCAAATTTCTTACGTATTTTGCATGTTCTTCTATAAATTTTCGTCTTGGCTCTACCTTATCACCCATTAATGTAGTAAATATTTGATCTGCATAAGTGGCATCATCCAGGGCTACCTTTAATAAGCTTCTTCCATCAGGATCCATTGTTGTTTCCCAAAGTTGATTTGGATTCATCTCTCCCAATCCTTTATAACGTTGTAAGCTGTAATTTCTTTCCATTTTTGAAGTTATTTTTTTCATCTCGTCTTCTGAGTAAGCATAACGTATTTTTTTTCCTTGTGTGATCTTATACAAGGGTGGCTGAGCTATGTAGACATGTCCCGAATCAATTATATCTTTCATATATCTATAGAAAAAAGTAAGAAGTAAAGTTCTAATATGTGCTCCATCTACATCCGCATCTGTCATTATTATTATTTTATAATACCTTAGTCTTTCTATATCAAAATCATCTCCGATACTTGTACCAAAAGCTGTTACCATTGACTTTATCTCATTATTTTCTAACGATTTATATAAACCTGCTTTTTCTACATTTAATATCTTTCCTCGAAGTGGTAATATAGCCTGAAATCTTCTATCTCTTCCTTGTTTGGCTGATCCTCCTGCAGAATCTCCTTCGACTATATATACTTCGCATTCTTTAGGATCTTTAGATGAGCAATCAGCTAATTTTCCTGGTAACGATCCCACTTCTAAAGCGCTTTTTCTCAGTACTAGTTCTCTTGCTTTTTTGGCAGCTTCTCTTGCTTTTTTTGTCATCAATATTTTTTCTACAATCCTTTTTGTTTCTTTTGGATTATCTTCTAAATATTCTTTTAAATTTTTTGATACTATTGATGATACAATAGATATTATTTCTGAATTTCCAAGTTTTGTTTTTGTTTGACCTTCAAATTGGGGTTCTGGTACTTTAATATTTATAATACTTATAATACCCTCCCTAACATCACTTCCTTGAAAATTACCATCTTTTTCTTTTATCAAGCCTGCTGCTTTACCTGCCTCATTTACCGCTCTTGTAAGAGCTGTCTTAAATCCACTTACATGTGTTCCACCTTCATGAGTATTTATGTTATTTACAAATGAATAAATAGACTCCCGTTGTGCTGTGGTATACATAATAGCTATCTCCACTATTACATCTTCTTCTTCTCCATTCATATATATAGGCTTTTCCATTAACTTTTTGTCCCCGATATCTATTTCTTCTATAAAATCAACTATTCCACCTTCTTTAAAAAATTCTTCTCTTTTTAGTTCTTCTTCTCGATGGTCTTCTATTGATATTTTCAATCCTCTATTTAGATATGCTAATTCTCTTATTCTAGCAGAAAGCACATCCATTTCATATTCTATACTTTCAAATATATTCTCATCAGCTTTAAACCTTGTAGTTGTCCCGGTTCGCTCTTCTGAAGTCATATCTCTTATCTCTTTTACTGCTTCTTCAGGTTTCCCTATGTTGTATTTTTGGTACCATACTTTTCCCGCTCTTCTTACCTCTACCTCACACCATGTTGATAGAGCATTTACTACTGAAGCTCCTACGCCATGCAAACCACCAGAAACTTTATAACCGTTTTTTTCAAATTTTCCACCTGCATGTAGTACTGTCATTATTATTTCCAAAGCTGATTTATTGTGCTTTGGGTGCATACCTACAGGTATGCCACGTCCATTATCACTTAACTCTATGATATTTTCTGGTAAAATTTTTATATCTATATGATCACAATATCCAGCTAATGCTTCATCCACACTATTATCTATTATCTCGTATACAAGATGGTGTAAGCCTCGCAATGAAGTTGATCCAATATACATCCCAGGTCTTTTACGTACCGCTTCTAATCCTTCTAATACAGTTATATCTTCTGCTTCATAATGTCTTTTCATTTACTACCTCCGTTACTTTTTAAAGTATTTCTTTTTTTTAGGTTACTGTATTCATTTCCTCTTGAATATATCGCTCGACAAGTATATGAGGAAATATAAATATATTTGTTTGTTATTATTATGCTTACTTTTTTATTATTTGATAAATCAATTATATTTTTTCTATTCTTATTCAAAAAGGATTTACCTGTTTCTGATGTAGAATAATTTTCATAATTTAAAACAGCGACTATTTCGTTTAATGATATAAAGTAATTATTTTCAAGATATATATACATAATCGCCTCCTATGTTTCACGTGAAACTATCATTTTTTTAGTAATAAATTCTCAATCTTTTCAGCTACTATTTCATCATTTTTTATTCCTGTTTCAAGTTTTATGTAAATATTTAGCTGCTCTTTTAATTTTTCTATATCTTTTTTTTCTTTAAGATATAGAATTTTTTCATATACTTTACTTTTTAGTTTGTTTTTTAATCGTGCATATAGTTCATAATTTACCTTATTGTATTTTATTTTTATTTGCTCAAAATTAAGGAAAGGATTTTTATATATATAGTAGTATATTTCTTCTTCAAATTTTTTTTGTTTATCATTAATACAACTATAGCACAATTCATCTTTTCCTTGAAAGATAGTATGACATTTTATACATTTTTTATAACCATTTGCAAGTAAGTATTTTTCTCTCTTTTTATTGTTTGTCATAACAGTGTAAAGTCGTTTTTTTAGTTCATAATCCTCTATCTTTGATAAACTTTTTTTTAATTGATATATATCTTCTTTTTCCAATACTATATCATTTATACTTATTTCATTTATGCTCTCTATTTCCGTGTTTTCATATTTAGATTTTTTGTCTTTTGATATTTTAAATTTTAGTTTTTCTACATATAGCCCGTTTAAATATTCATTTATGTTTTTTGTGATATTCTTTTCCAGCATTCTCATTTGCTGTAGCCAAGCTGAATTTTCAACTCCTATATGTAAAATTTTATTTTTTATAAATATTGGATATGTTTTTTTTGCTAAATTTTTTCCAACTATCTCATTCCAGGTAGTTTTTATATAATTTAATCTAAAATATACATTGCTATTAATTTCTTTTTGTATTAAGTCAGACATTGAGCTCGCTTTTTTCATTTACTACTCCCTCTTTTATATAAAAAAATCTTGACTCTATTTCTAATTTTTCTGTAGAAGTTATAAATACTTGTATCTCTCTTTTATTAAAATAATTTAATACTTTATTTTGTCTTTCCTTATCAAAATAAGAGCTTATGTCATCTATTAAAAATATAGGGAAATTTTTTTTTCCCTTAACTATCATATCTATTTCAGCAATTTTAAGAGAAAATATCACAGATCTTTTTTCTCCTTCTGAAGAAAAATGCTTACTTTCTTTTCCTGATAATAAAAAAATAAAATCATCCTTTTGAGGTCCTAGAGCAGAAAAACCGTATTTTATTTCTCTTTTTTTTACTTTTTCAAGTTCAATCTCAAATTTTTTTTCTAATTCTATATCAGAAAGCTTTGAAATATCGCCTATAGAGCTTATATATTTTAATTTTAATTCAGTATTACTATTAAATAATCTTCGGTAATTTAAGTTTAGTAATATTGATAATTTTTTTATATATTCTCTACGCTCTTTCATTATTTCAATAGAAAGTTTTATATATTTTTCGTTATATACAGCAAAGATATCACTTTTAGTTTTATGTTCTTTTATTAGTTTATTCCGAGTTTTTATTACATTTTCAAAGTCTTTTAACTTATTGTAATAGAAAACATTTGCCTGAGATATTTCGTAGTTAAAAAAACTCCTTCTTACCCCAGGCGAACTCATTATCATATTTATATCTTCAGGTATAAAGGATATTACAGTTATTTTACCGAAATATTCATCAAATTTTACCTTCTTTTTATTATAATAATACTCTTTTTTTTTATCTTTGTAGTTTACGGCTATACTTTTGTCTATGTTATTTTCATTATATTCAGAATATACCGCCATATCATCACTATTGTATTTTAATAGAGTTTTTATGTTAGAATTTCTAAAACTTTTCCCTGTAATCGAAAAGTATATAGCTTCTAAAACACTAGTCTTTCCTTGTCCGTTATTACCATAAAAAATATTCATTTTTTTGTCAAAATATATTTTTTTTGATATTAAATTTCTAAAATTAAAAAAATTTATATTGCTTAAATACAAGGTCTCACCTCTAGCCAACTTTTAATTTATATTCTTTACCTTCTATTTCTACTACATCGCCATCATAAAGTTTTTTCCCACGACGTGTTTCAACTTCATTGTTTACTTTCACAATACCTTCTTTTATTATAAATTTAGCTTCTGTTCCACTATTTACAATATCTATCCATTTTAAAAATTGATCCAATTTTATAAATTCAGTAGAAATCTTTACAATTTCCATTCACTACACTCCTTTGAAATCATATATTTTAAGAAATTATTTTTTCTTTTATAGTTCCCATATCTTTTTCAAAATATTTATTGCCTTTCATATCTTCTTCTACCTTTCCAACACTGTGCATTACTGTTGAATGATCTTTTCCACCAAATATTTCGCCGATCTCTTTAAATGGTTTATCAAGAATATTTCGTAAAAAGTACATTGCAACTTGTCTTGCTCGTGCTATATCTTTTTTACGCTTTTTAGATTTCATACTATCAATTGGAATACCATAAAACTCAGATACCACAGTGATTATTTTATCCTCATTTACCACTTTCGCTCTAGTTTTTATCTCATCATAAAAAACTTCTTCTACCAAACTAATAGATATATCTTTTCGGAGCAAAGAAGCTCTTGCTACAATTTTATTTAGCGCACCTTCTAGTTCTCTTATATTTGAGTTTATTGCTTCAGCTATATGTCGCAAAACTTTTTCAGACACCGCAATCTCTTCTATTTCAGCTTTTTTCCTCAAAATAGCAACTCTAGTCTCATAATCAGGTTGTTGTATATCTACTGGTAGTCCCCACTCAAATCTTGATACAAGTCTTTTTTCTACATGATCAATCTCTTTGGGCGGTCTGTCACTAGATAATACTATCTGCTTTCCATCTTGATATAATTCATTAAAAGTATGAAAAAATTCCTCTTGTGTGCTATCTTTACCAGCGATAAATTGTATATCATCAATCAAAAGCAGGTCTAATTTTCGATATTTTGCTCGAAACTCAACCATTTTTCCTTTATTTATAGAATTTATCAAATCATTTGTAAATTGCTCTGATGTACAGTAAAGTATTTTTTTCGAAGAATCTTCTTCTAACAATCTATTGCCTATAGCATGCATGAGATGGGTTTTCCCTAATCCAACCCCTCCATATATAAATAAAGGGTTGTATTTACTGACTTCAGTTTTGTTCGCAATAGCTTGTGCAGCTGCATGTGCTAGCTCATTACTCTTACCTACAATAAAATTTTCAAAAATATATCGTACATTTAAGTTATTGTAACCATCTTGAAATAAAGTCATTGGCTTTGGTTTTATCTCGTTATATTTTATATTGTCATGTAATTCTTTTTCTGTAAAACCAGGCTCATATATTTTAGGCTCTTTGGTTATAACTTCAAGTTGGTGTACTTCGTCGTCATTGAATAATATAATATTTAAAGTCTCTTCTATCTTAGACTTGTATTTTTCTTCAATTTTATTTTTTATATATAAACTTTCTACATTTACAAAAAGTTTACTACCGTCAAAGTTATAAGGTTCTACATTTTTCAACCAAGAATTAAAGTCGACTTCATTAACAGAAGATTTAATTAATTTTAATACACTATTCCACAATTTAGAAGCATTATTTTCCATTTTAGTTATAGCAACCTCCATCTGTTATTTTTCCACATTACTAACTATAACATATTTATAAAAAATATTCAAATAATACTTTTTCCACTTTTCAACAACCTTTTCCACAACCCATAATATATATTCTTTAGTTTTAGCTTAATTTTCCACAAAAAGTGAAAAATTGAAGATCAACAATTCAACAGTTGTAAATAATAGCATCTTGAAAATTTTTCCACAACAAAAAAAAATATGTTGAAAGAATATA
>CAZDNU010000479.1:0-2209 GCA_964506865.1 uncultured Fusobacteriales bacterium
TCGTATTTTTTCACACCGTCTTCTTCTTCGAGAAATTCAAAGCCAAATTTTTCAAAAATTCTTAAAGATGGTAGATTTGATTCTTTTATATAGCTAACAATATTTTCTATATTCTCTTCTTTTTTCAATTTATTTATCGCTTTTGCCAACACACTTGTTGCTCTTCCTTGGCCCCTTATCATTTTAGAAAAACTTACACTTACCAAGGCATCTTTATTTTTTATCTCAAAACGAACTTGTCCTAAAAAATCATTCCCTGCACTATAAATTATATAAAATTTTATATTTTTTGTTTTAAGTTGATTTTCATACCATTTCTTATGCAAATGAGGATCAATTTTGTTTGTATTCAGTGAATTTTGACGGACTATTTTTTCATTTGTTAACTCTAAAACATCATCCATATCTTCTTGTCCTGCACTACGAAGCCTTATTGGTTCCTCTATTATCTTTTTGGCTATATTTTTTGCTCCTTGCCCTATCATAAGTTTTTTACAATTTAAGAAAAGTTTTTCTCTTGTTGTAAAACTTTTTATTTTCTCAAGTTTTCTTTCAAGATTATCTTTATTGGCTTCTAAAATACATCCCATTCGATATAATGTAGCTATATTGTGCGCTTGGTTTTCCGCTACTTTTATTGCTATTGTAGGTACTGCTATACTAGTAGTTTCATTTAATGTCTGACCTGCAGCTGAGATCACTAAATCACTGCTTTTCATCAGCTCACACATCTGTTCTGCTCCTATATTATAATAGAAAAATACATCTTTATTTATATTTTCCTTAAATTTATCTATATTTGAAAAACCTTTGCCAATTACTACATTTATTTTGCTGTCGACAAAGTGCTGTCGAACTTTTTCCAACACAAATGGAGTCATATCTAAGATATCTGTTCCCCCAAAAGTGATCAGGATCTCATTTATTTTTTTCTCTATTTTTAATTTTTTCTTATCTACAAACTCTTTTCTTAAGATTAGGTATTTTTCACCTAACGCATACTCTACTTCGGTATCATAAGAATATGCTAGTTCTTTTCCATAAAAAGACGGATTAATAACTACTCCTTTTGGATACCTTATCCTATTATAGTCATCTATATAAGAGACTTTTTTTACTTTTTGTGCTATGGCATTTAATTCGCCTATCTCGACTGTATATGAATCAATTAATATATAGTCATTTTCTGTTAATTCATTTTTTACAAAATCTTGGCTCTGCCAGTTGCATATCTTGTGATTAGTATCTGCTAGCATCCCCAATACAGTGTGGTCTCCTTTTATATAAATCACTACTTTTTTCCCTAATCTCAAGAGTTCATCATATATAGAGAGCGTCCGGCTTACGTGCCCGAAGCCAAAGCTTTTTCCACCTTCTGTCAATATAATTACTCTATTTTTCATTATACCTCTCCTTTAGAAATACATTTATACGTTTTAACTCTTGCCTATCCAAAATTTTAATTGCTTCTTTGTATTCTTCATCTATATTTGTACATATTTTTTTTTGAATAATATTTGTATTTAAATTTAATAACCATTTTTTTTCTTGAAATAATCCCATAATGTCATCAATAGTAAAAAATTCATTTTTTGTATATAAATAGTCATACACCGCACATGCCAAGTTATAGTCCTCCATAGTGTCCACTGTTATTCTTATATTAGGTGCTTTGTGCTCAACTGTGGCTTGCAAATTGTATATCTTATATTTTTCTGGATGTGACTTATATATATATGGTGTCACATGCTCTCGTTCAAATTGAGCTTTTGCATTTATATACGCATCTTCTAGTACTTTAAAGTTAAAAACTTCCGCATCCATACCATGAGGAAATGTTCGTTCTAGTATATTTGCAGTATAATCATTTCGTGCCTTCAGATGTATATCTATCATAGAGTCTATGATGTTCCAGTCAACAAAAGGACAATCAGATGTTATTCTGATTATCACATCAAGCATATTTTCTTTCGCTGCTCCATAATAGCGTTCTAAAACATCTAGTTCTGATCCACGATATATAGCTACAGATTCTTTGGATGCTATTTTTTCAATAGGGTTGTCTGCTTCATTGATAGTTGTCGCCAAAATAAGAGTATCGATATTTTTTGATTTTTTTACTCTTTTTATTACATGTTCCAATATTGATATTCCGGATTCATATGGTAATTCTTTAAATATCTTTCCGGGTAATCTCGTAGAGCTTGCT
>CAZDNU010000480.1:0-21103 GCA_964506865.1 uncultured Fusobacteriales bacterium
AGGCAAAATAGAAAACTGGCTACTTATGTTTAAAAATGAAACGCACAATCATCCTACAGAAATAGAGCCTTTTGGAGGTGCTTCTACATGTATTGGTGGGGCTATAAGGGATCCATTATCAGGTAGATCTTATGTCTATCAAGCGATGCGAATAACAGGTGCTTCTGATATCACAGAAAAAGTCGAAGACACATTAGAGGGCAAATTACCACAAAGAGTTATTTCGAAAACTGCTGCACATGGTTATAGCTCATATGGAAATCAAATAGGTCTTTCTACATCATACGTAAAAGAATTGTTTCATGATGGTTATAAAGCCAAACGTATGGAGGTAGGAGCTGTCGTAGGAGCTGTAAAAGAGGAATACGTTCGTCGTGAAAAACCTCTTGCCGGCGATAAGGTCATAGTCTTTGGAGGTAAAACAGGACGTGATGGATGCGGAGGTGCTACGGGATCTTCAAAAGAGCATAACAGCGACTCTCTAGAAACTTGTTCGGCAGAAGTACAAAAAGGTAATGCTCCTGAAGAAAGAAAAATCCAGAGACTATTTAGAAATCCAAAAGTTACTAAATTAATAAAAAAATCTAATGATTTTGGAGCAGGTGGCGTATCAGTAGCTATTGGTGAACTAGCTGATGGTCTTCGAATCAATCTTGATAAAATCCCTGTAAAATACAGCGGACTTAGTGGCACAGAACTGGCTATATCAGAATCCCAAGAAAGAATGTCAGTAGTTGTAGCAGATAAAGATGTGGATGCCTTTATAAAGTTAGCAGATGCAGAAAACCTTGAAGCTGTAGTGGTCGCAGAGATCACAGAAGAACCTAGATTGATTATGGAATGGAATGGAGAAGCTATAGTTGATATATCTAGAGCCTTTTTGGATACAAATGGTGTACGAACAGAAACTGAAGTAGAGATCGAAAATATAGATATTGATGCAGCACCATTTAGAAGAAATGTAGCCGGTAATAGTCTAAAAGATAAATTTTTGAATGTACTAAATAGTAAAAATGTAGCCTCACAAAAAGGTATGGTAGAAATGTTTGACTCTACTATTGGAGCTACTACAGTGCTTATGCCATATGGAGGTATTTATCAATTATCAGAAACCGAAGCTAGTGTACAAAAGATACCATATCTTGGCAAAGAAACAAATACAGCTAGTATTATGAGCTATGGATTTAATCCGGAAATAAGCTCTTGGAGTCCCTTCCATGGTGCTGCCTATGCTGTAGTCGAATCTATCGCGCGTATAGTAGCTGTAGGTGGAAGCTGGAAAGGTATCCGTTTCTCATTTCAAGAATATTTTCAACGATTAGGAAATGATCCTAAGAAATGGGGTAAACCTTTTGCAGCACTATTAGGTACATTATATACGCAAAAAGGGTTCGGGTTGCCAGCTATTGGTGGTAAAGATAGTATGAGTGGTACTTTCAATGATATTAATGTACCGCCTACATTGATCTCCTTTGCAGTAAATACTGAAAATTCGGATAATATTATATCCTCTGAATTTAAAGCAGCTGATAATTATATCTATCTAATAAAGCATAATCCTACAAAAGATCTTATGCCAAACATAGATGAACTTAAAGCAAATTATGACTTTATTTATAAAAATATCACAGAAAAAAATATAATATCCGCTGGTACTTTGAAATATGGCGGTATAGGTGAAGCTATTGCTAAGATGTCATTTGGTAATATGTTAGGAGTAAAACTAGAAACTAAGCTTACCGATACATTATTTGATTTTGACTATGGTTCGATGATAGTCGAATCCACAAAAGAGCTTACAGGTGAAAATATTATTTACTTAGGAAAAACAACTAAAAATACAACTATAGAGATTAATGATGAATCAATCCCTCTCAAAAAAGCACTAAATAACTGGACTAACACTTTTGAAGCAATCTATCCTAGCAAAACTGATATCGATAGCAAGCGACTGGAAATTATGGATTACTCTAAAGATGTTAAAATTCTTACAAGAGGACTAAAAGCAAAGCCTAGAGTATTTATCCCAGTATTTCCAGGCACAAACTGTGAATATGATTCTATGAATTCATTTATAAAAGCAGGCGCTATTGCTAATACTATGGTTTTTCGAAATCATAATTCCCAGCAAATAAAAGAATCCATTGCTGAGATGAAAAGATATATTGACAACTCTCAAATTTTAATGTTTTCTGGTGGCTTTTCTGCCGGTGATGAGCCTGATGGATCAGGCAAATTCATTGCAAATGTATTAACAAATTTTCTAATAAAAAAAGCAGTAGAGGATTTCTTAGAACGTGATGGTCTTATATTAGGAATTTGTAATGGTTTCCAAGCTCTTATAAAAAGTGGCTTGCTGCCATATGGTAAGATTGGAAGTGTAGATACAAATTCCCCTACACTTGCACGAAATAACATTAATAGACATATTTCAAAAATTATAAGTACGAGAGTTAGTTCTACAAAATCACCTTGGCTAAATGGAACTCATCTAGGTTCTATTCATAAAATACCTGTGTCACATGGTGAAGGTAAGTTTGTGGCTACCGAAAGTCTTATCAAAGACTTGTTTGCTAATGGACAAGTTGCAACTCAATATGTTGATTTTAATGGTCTTCCTACTATGAATGGTGATTTCAATCCAAATGGATCATATCATGCAATAGAAGGCATCTCAAGCATCGATGGTCGTATTTTGGGTAAAATGGGTCATTCTGAAAGAGTTGGAGAAAATATTCATAAAAATATAAGTGGTCAAAAAGAACAAGGTTTATTCCAAAACGGAGTAAATTATTTTACATAAAGTTGTTTTAATAATAAAACTAGCAAGAGTCAGTTAAAATACTCTTGCTAGTTTTTTATTTATCATATAGTTTTTTACATTTCAACTGATACTAACTTAGATACTCCTATATCTTTATTCATAGTCACACCATACAGCATATCGGATTCCTTCATAGTTTCTTTGTTATGAGTAATTAATATAAATTGTGATTCATTTGTAAATCTTTTCAACATTACTATTAATTTTCGAGTATTTGTCTCATCTAAGGCTGCCTCTATCTCATCAAAGAATGTAAATGGACTTGGTTTATACATAAATATTGCCATTATGAACGCAACTGCAACCATTGATTTTTCTCCACCTGACAGTAGACTTAAGGTCTGCGTTTTTTTATTTTGAAACTTTACTACTAGCTCCAAACCAGTCTTCAATATATCCTTCTCACAGCTCAAAATAATATCTCCTTTTGAGTTATTCAAAACTTCTTTACACATATACGAAAAATTGTTTCGAATAGCATTATACGCTTCCAGAAACTTATCTTTTATGTCATTTTCTATATCTTTTATCAAGTTGCCAAGCATTTTTTTACTATCAACTAAGTCCTTTTTTTGCTCACTCAAAAATATATATTTTTGATTTAATTCATCATACTCTTCAATAGCAAATAAGTTTACCTCACCCAAATTCAAAATTTTTCTTTCAATTATATCTATTTCTTCTCTGGTTTTTTTCTCATTCACTGCCATATCTACATCATACTCTACGCTTATTTGATTTAAATTATTTTCGATAGTAGCTATTTCCATTCTAAGTTTTTCTTGCTCTCTTATTTTTTTTGAAAATGAATTTTTTTCTACTATTATTTTACTTTCTATATCTTTTACTTTTATTATCTTTTCTTTTTCTTTTGCTTCATAATCTTTTGATTCTTTTTTCATTTTTCTTATTATCTCATTATCTGTTTCATATTTTTTTTTGACTGCAATATAGTCATATTCATTATTTTCAAGTTGTTCCTCTGTTTTTTTTAGCTCCAATTCAATTTTTGATAATTTTAGTTCTAAGATCTTTTTCTTTTCTTCTATTTCATTGCATTCATTTTCAAATGCTTTTAATTTTTCACTAATTGAATTATATTTTTCCTCATGCTTTATAAGCAATATACGCTGTTCCGAGTGCTCTTTAGTATTTTTTTCCAATAATTTTTTTGTATTTTCCAAACTATTCTGTAGTACTCTTATTTCCTCATTTCTTTCTTTTATATATAGATCATACTCTTTTGACTTTGTTTTAAAATCATTATATTTAGAAGTCAAATCAATTAGATTTTGTTTTTCATTTTCTATTTCCTCATTAAACAAGCTCTCTTTTTTTATATGATTTGATAAAATATCTTTTTCTTTATCAAGCAATCTGTTTATTTCAAAAATTTCATTTTTACTTGTTTCTATTTCATTGTTATATTTCAATTCATCACTTTCTATTATTTCTATTTTCTCTTTTCTTTCAGTAATTGATACTTCCAATATATCTAATCTTTCTTTTTTTTGTTCTAAATCCGCTTCTAGACTTTTTTTCTCACGCTGTCGCTCAAATAAAAATCCCAAATTGTTTTTTAACTTTTCTCCTCCACTTATCTTTCCACGCCCAGATATAATATCTCCATCCAAAGATACTATATTTCCAGAAAACATATTTTGTTTTACCAACTTTATTCCCACTTCTATCTTTTCAACTATTAAGACATTGCCCAGTACAAAATTTACAATTTTTTCGTAGTCATGTGTATATGATACCAATTCTGATGCTAGTCCTAATACACCTGGAAAATTTGGACTTTGCTTTTTAGGGTATGATTTTATAGTATCAAATGGCAAAAAAGAAGCTCTGCCTTCATTTGATTTTTTTAGTAAATCAATACATTGTTTTGCAACTTCACTGCTTTCTACTACTATATCTTGCAATCCATTAGCTATTGCACTTTGTATGGCCGTCTCATATTTAGCAGGTATCTCTACAACAGATACAAAAGCTCCTCGCACTCCAGATATATTTGAGTTCAATATCTTTTTTACTCCTCTAAAAAATCCTTCATGATTTTTCTCCAGGTTACTTATATTCTCAAGCTTCATTTCACGATTTTGCATGCTGTATTCTATATCTAACTTCTCTTTTTTTAATTCATCCAATTCTTTTAAGTATATATTCTTTTCTTCCAAAATACTTTGCTGTTTATTTTTTGCATTTTTTTTATTTTGCATTATTTCTTCTAAGGTTTCATTATACTTTTTTATTTTTTCTTCTAAATTTTCTATATTTTTTTGAGTACTTTGCAGATCATTTGATAAGTTGTCCAATCTAGTTTTTATAAAGTTCTCATTCTTTTTATTTTGATCAATTTCATTGTTTTGATGTATTTTTTTTATTTCATCTTCCATTATTTGATTTTTATATTCTTTTATTTGTTCTTCGATTTTTTTTATTTGTTCTTGATATTTTTTTTCCTCTAATTGATATTTTTCTATCTTTTCTTTTTCATTAGCAAAATTTTTATATATATTTTCTGCTTCTTGCTTCAAATTGCTTAATTCTACTGTTTTATATTGCAATTTCTCTTTATATTCTAATAAAACTTCTTCTTTTTCACTTTTTTCTCTTATGTAATTGCTTTTTCGTTCATTATATAATATTTTATTATTTCCAATATCTTCAAAGCGTAATTTCAAATCTGAAAATTCTTCCTCTTGCTCTTCTAATGATTTTGCTAATTTTTCTCGCTCATTATTAATATTTTCGAGGGCTTCACTTTCCTTTTCAAATAATTTCTCATATTTTTCTATCTCTTCATTTTGTGCATCTATCTTATGAGAAAGTCCGTCTTGCATATTTTTTGCAGTAAATTCTTGTTTTTTTAGTAAAGAGGTTCGCATTATGTCCATTTTTTCTTTTAGCTCTTTGTATTGTATAGCTCGTTCTGCTTTTTTCTTCAAGGGTTCTAAATTACTTAAAACATCTGTTTCTATATATTCTATCTTTTCTATATTATCTTCTACTTCTTTTAAATTTTTTTCCGCTTCTTCTTTTCTTTTTTTTATCTTTTTTATTCCGGCCGCTTCTTCCATTATGCCCTTTAATTCCGCAGGATTTGCCATTATTATTTGTTCTACTTTACCCTGACCTATTACTGAATAAGCTGTCTTCCCTATACCTGTATCCATAAATAATTCATTTATATCTTTCAATCTTACTTTTTTATTATTAATTCTATATTCATTTTCGCCTGACTTGTATATAGTCCTACTTATTTTGACTTCTGAATAGTCAATTGAAAGTATTTTTTTAGAATTATCTATCAGTAATGAAACTTCTGCCATACTTTTAGCTCTATTTTTTTTTCCACCGGAAAATATTACATCGGCTCCTTCTTTTGCTCTTATATTTTTGTAGCTTTGTTCTCCTAAAGCCCACAATATAGCGTCCAATACATTACTTTTTCCACTTCCATTTGGACCAACTATTGAAGTTATACCTTCTTTGAATTCCAAGTTGGTTTTATTTGCAAATGATTTAAAACCATTTATTTCTATTGATTTTAAGTACATATATATTTACTGTCATTTACTGACAGCCTCTTCACCTCCACTACTTATATTTAGCGTATTTACCCATAAATAATGCGCTTCTCGCTTATTCCGGTATCACGCCAAATTTGGGCTAAGTCTTTGCATCACTTTTTTCACTTCTTTTTATAAATTTAATGAGGATGATGTGAAAACATAAAAACCATATACACAAATGTCTAACCCAATGAGTTAGACATTTTCGCTGTGTCCAAAGTTTTATTATAAATCATGCTCTCTAAATTATAATATATAGTCGTTTAAATTTTCTTTTCTTCCATTTTTTTGGAACTTTTGCTCTACATAATCATTTGATATCGTTATCTCTCTATCACCATCTTCATATGGAGAATCATACATTATATCTTTTAATAGCTCTTCTATTACTCCTGCAAGTCGTCTTGCTCCAATATTTTCTATTTTTTCATTCAAATATATTGCACGGTCTGCTATCGCCTCTATTGCAGTATCTTCAAAGTTTAATTTTACATTATCTATCTCCAATAAGTTTCGATATTGACATATCAAGTTATGATCCACTAAGGTTAGTATTTTTATGAAGTCTTCTTTGTCCAAACTCTTTAATTCTACCTTTATTGGAAATCTTCCTTGCAGTTCAGGCATAAGATCTGATGGTTTAGCAATCGAAAAAGCTCCTGCTGCTATAAACAATATATGGTCTGTTTTTACAGGTCCATACTTTGTCATAATCGTTGTACCTTCTACTATTGGCAATATATCTCTTTGAACTCCTTGCCTCGATACCTCGCCCCGACTTAGACCTTCTCGCTCGGCTATTTTATCTATTTCATCTATAAAAATAATTCCATCCTGTTCTACTCTATTTATAGCTTCCGGTATTATTTCATCCTTATCCAATTTTTCTTCTACATCTTCTTTTATCATAAATTCTATTGCATCTTTTATTTTTAGATTTTTATTTTTTTTCTTTTTTGCACCTGGAAAACTCGAAAACAGATCACCGATCACATCTTGTATGCCACCCATTTCCTCTCCTTTATCCCCACCGTTTGAGTATACTTCAATTACCGGAGGCATTCCCAGAGTATTTTTCACTTCAATCTCTATCTCTTGTTCATCGTATTCACCATTTTTTATTTTTTCTAACAATTCATTTTTTTCATCATCATTTATATTTGAGTAAGGTGCTATTTTCTTTGCTATTTTTTCATAAATCATAGGTAATACAGTATCTCGCATTGCTTCTATTTTTTCATCTTTTATCATTCGAAATGTGAGCGATACCAAGTCTTTTACCATAGATTCTACGTCTTTTCCTACATATCCGACTTCGGTATATTTAGTCGCTTCTACTTTTACAAACGGCGCTTTGGCAATTTTAGCCAATCGTCTTGCTATTTCTGTTTTACCGACACCAGTAGGTCCTATCAAAATTATATTTTTCGGCATTATTTCCTGACGAAGAGCTTCATCTTGTATCTCTTTTCGTCTATACCTGTTCCGAAGAGATATCGCCACATTTTTCTTTGCGTCATCTTGTGATATTATATATTTATCAAGTTCTTCCACTATCCTTTTGGGAGTTAGTGTATTTCTCATAAAAAATTCCTCCTATTTCTTGTTTATACTCTAGTTTTATTAGATTATATAATATTTTTTTTCAATTTACAACTTTTATTTTTATTTTTTTTGTGCTATACTTAAATGATATAGTATTTTTTTTGCTAAGGGGGATATAATAATGAAAATTAGCATACGAGTATTAAATATAACACTTTTTGTTTTGGGACTTATTTTTTCGGGGCTTTATATTGCAACTAAAAATTACTTTTTCATTATAATTTTTTACTTTATTTTTGTTTTTTATTTTTCTACTCTCATATATATTTCATTGGAACTAAAATTTATATTTAAAAATATAAACAATCATAATATTGATAGATTAATGGATACACCTTTTTATATGTTTAAGGAATTTAGCATTCTTGGAAAAATGATTAAAGCATTTTTTTCTAAAGACAAAATGATAGGTGCTATCAACCTTACACTCAATCAAAGTGTGGCTTTAGATGAATTTTATAAAGTAGTAGTCGAAAATTTTGCTATAATCATTAACACACCTCACGTTGGCTTCATTGTTTATGACCCAATTATAGAAAAGATGGAATTTAAATATGGAAATGGAGTTTTTTCCAATATAACTCTTAGTGAAAACTTTTTATTTATTCAAAATAAAATTTCCAACATTATCTCAAAAGAAGATTTTCATTCTATATTCAAAGAAGATTTTAGCAATCTAAAAAATATCGGTATTCAACGCCTTAATACTTCTCTTAACTATACCGGATATATTATATTTGGATACAGCAATCAGCAAATAAGTACGAATTTTTTTCACGAGTCCAATACTTTATTGCTAGAAATACAAACTGCTTATAATCTACATATAAATAATACTATATTAAAACAAAAAATTAAAGATCTTAATCTTTTAAACAAAATTATTACTCTTATGGAGACAAATAAAGATATTGATCAACTTTTGCATATTTTTCTTACCCATGTAACAGCAAATGAGGGACTGAGTTTTAATCGAGCTATCTTGTTTAAAAAGGAAGAAAGTAAAAAGTATTTGGTAGGAGTAAAAAGTATTGGTCCGCTTACGCAAAAAGAAGCTATTACAAAATGGGAATCTTTGGAAAAATGTCCTATTGATCTTTTTTTGGAGTCTAACCCTAAATGCGAAGTAGAAGGCTTAGAACCTCTTGAAAGATTAGTATTAAAATCAAAGCTATTTTTACATAACGATGTTCTCTTGCATGATATTGTGAGCTCTAAGTCCTATAAGATAATAGATATATCAAGTTCTAGTTTTTCCAGTAGTAATAAAACAGTTTTTCAAAGTTTTAATCTACATAAAATGATAATAGTTCCATTAGTATCTCACGACAACTTTTATGGTATCTTTATTGTGGATAATCAATTTGATGGTAAAGCTTTTTCATATGAACGTGTTAACTCACTTATAAATTTTTCAAATCAAACGTCATTAGCTATAAATAATATTTTATTGTATGAAAAAATCAAAAAGTTAGCTACTATTGATGAATTAACACAGCTTCATAATCGACGTTTTTTTGAAGAAACTTTGCAATCAGAAGTCAGTCGTTCGCTACGTTACAATACAGAATGTTCACTGATTATGATTGATTTGGATTTTTTCAAAGTTTACAATGATACCAATGGACATCCTGCTGGCGATGAACTTTTGCGACTAATTTCCAAAATTTTTAGAACTAATTGTCGCTCCAATGATTATGTCTGTAGGTATGGTGGCGAAGAATTTTCTATTATCTTACCAGATACTGGCATAGAGGGCGCTTATGGATTAGCTGAAAAAATCAGAAAAAAAGTATGTGAAAATGTATTTCCATATGAAGAAAAACAGCCGAATAAAAAAATAACTATTAGTTTAGGGGTATCGTCATTGCCTCACTATGCCAATGATATGCTCAGTCTCAAAGAAACTGCTGATAAGGCGCTGTATGCCGCCAAAAATAATGGTAAAAATCAAGTTTTGAAATATACCAAATCCATGGAAAAATAAATACCACAGGGGACTAACCCCTGTGGCACTTCTAATAGTATAAATCTCGTTTTCCTTTTTCTACTTCAGCTAATTTTTTGTTTATACTATCTTTTGCACTTCCAAGATTTACAGTTTTTACCTCTTTCTCTATTAATTTCTTGCCAATATACTTCGTTTCATTTGATGCATAATCTTCTAAGTATTCATCTAAAGTCAATAATGCATTTGGGGTACAGAAGTTATGTATGAATCCCGGTTTTGAAAATTCCATAAAATGCTCTCCTGTCCGCCCAAGTCTATAACATGCAGTACAAAATGAAGGTATGAAGCCACTTGACATAAGTTCTTGCATTACTTCATCAAGACTTCTGCTATCGCCTATTTTAAATTGTTCTTTTTTCAAATCTTGATCTTTTTTATGTTTTGAATAACCTTGAAGTTCTATTTGTGTTCCTGCGTCTATTTGAGATACACCTAAATCCATGCATTCTTTTCTGAGTTTTGGATCTTCTCTAGCAGTCAGTATTAAACCAGTATAAGGTACCGCCAATCGCAATATCGCTATTATTCTTTTCAGATCATTATCATCTACTATATAGTCAGGATTAATTACGGCTTGATTTGCCTCCTTTAGTCTCGGGAATGATATTGTATGAGGTCCCACTCCAAAAGTTTCCTCTAGATGCAAAACATGTTGCATTAGTCCCATAACTTCATATTTCCAGTCATATAACCCAAATAATGCTCCTATTCCTACATCATCTAAACCAGCTTTCATGGCTCTGTCTAATCCAAATAGTCTCCACTTAAAGTTTGATTTTTCTCCACTCGGATGAACTCGCTGGTAAGTTTGGGGATGATATGTCTCTTGAAATATTTGATACGTCCCGATACCAGCATCTTTGACTTTTTTATAATCTTTTACTTCCATTGGAGATGCATTTATATTTACTCTTCTTATTTCTCCTTTTCCAACTTTGGTTTCATACACTTTCCTTACAGTCTCTGCTATAAAATCCGGTGTATAATCAGGATGTGTTCCATATACCATTATCAATCGTTTATGCCCTTCTTCTTCTAATGCTTTCACTTCTTCTGCTAATTCATTTAATGTAAGCGTCTTTCTAAGTGTATCACTATTTTCCGCCTTAAAACCACAATAAGTACAGTTATTGATACATTTATTTCCTATATATAACGGAGCAAATAATACTACTCTGTGACCATATACCTGCTCTTTTATCTCTTTGGCTGCTTTAAATATTCGTTGAATACGTTCTTCTTGTTCTGAATTCAACAAACCTGCCACTTCCTCTAGCTCAAGTCTCTGATTTTTGTAGGCTTTTTCTATTATAGCTTCAAATTCTTCATCACTAATCTCTTTTTTCTCCTGCAATAGAGATTGAATTTGCTCTGGTTTTATAAAACTCTCTTCCTTTATTTCATCTTGCCAACCCATTTTTAGCAATCCACCTTTCTTTAATTTATTGTGAGCATGGGGTTATACCCCCTTAAAAAACAAAAAAATCTCTATTCAAAAAACAGAGATTTTTACATATTTTATTATGCAGTTTTTCAAAATCTCCCTTTTACTTAGATTCACTCCTTGTAATTAGGATTTTTATTATATTTTCGAAATAGCAGTCTTTACTGATACACCCGGAAGATTTCCAAGCTTACCTGACAAGGCTCCTATTTTATCAGTATCTCCATCAAGAATTATCACTATAACAGATATTTGTCTTTCGCGATAAGGTATACCCATTCTTGATACTATCAATTCACTATAACTTTTCAATGTATTGTTTACCTGATCTACACTATCTCGTGAATACAAAAATATAGATAAGGTTGCCAATCTTTTTTCCATACAAACACCTCTTATCTAGTTTAACATTTTCGATTCCTTTTTGTCAAGGTATTTTCACTCTTTGCTATAGGCTTTCAAAATAAACTTATATATTTTTTTATATCTCTTCACTCGTTTTACATAAGTCCTCGTCTCTTCTATTTCTTTCCATTTTTCATCCTTTATTCGTGAAGAACCAGCATTATAAGCTGCAAATATTTTTTCTTTATCACCATTATATTTTTTAGAAAGATAAGAATAGTACAAGCATCCTATTTCGATATTATCTTCTACTTCATACAGGTCAAAATAGATTTTTTTACCATACCTCTTTGTGGTAATCCATTCTGCAGTTGATGGTAATACCTGCATCAAGCCCACTGCTCCTTTATACGATACCACTTTAGGTCGAAAATTGCTTTCTGCCTTTATCATTGCAAGCACTACTTCTACTTCGATATCATATTTTTTTGCCTTTTCCTTTACCTCTTCTAAATACTTCAATGGAAAAATATATCTTTGAGCCACTATACTTACGCCAAACAAAATTATTACAAATAAAAATATCATTATAAACTTTCTCATATTATTCTCCAAATTCAAAATCATTTTGTCGTAATGCTTCATACAATATAATGGATGCCGAATTTGATAGATTTAGTGATCTTCCTATTGGGGTCATCGGAATTGTAATACACCTCTCTTTGTTTTGTTCAAGTATTTCTTCGGATATTCCCTTGGATTCTCTTCCAAAAACTATAAAATCATCGATCGCATATTTTACATCAGAATATTTTTGATTAGTTTTAGTTGTTGCATAATAAAAATTTTTATCTCTGTATTTTTCTAGTAACTGCTCAAAAGTGTCATATATATGAAATTTTACATCTTGCCAGTAATCTAATCCAGCTCGTTTCACATACTTATCTTCTAATGAAAATCCCATTGGCTTTACTATATGTAGCGTAGAGTTTGTAAGTACACATGTTCGCCCTATATTTCCCGTATTGTATGGTATTTCAGGCTGCAATAATACTATATTCATAATTAATTTCACCTTTCTTCTAACTCTCTATTTTTGTCTTTCTTCCATTTAACCTAATCAATCCTTTACGATATATTTCTATTGCCTTTGGATATATTCTATGCTCTACTTTATGAATTTTTTTTTCTAACAAATCTAATGTATCGTTTTCATCTATTCTTACTTCTTCTTGTAGTATAATAGGTCCGCCATCTTCTGTCTCATCTACATAATGCACTGTAACACCAGTTACTTTCACTCCATATTCATATGCTTGTTCTATACCATGCAGTCCCTTAAATGAAGGCAATAAAGAAGGGTGTATATTCATAATTCTCCATCGAAATGCATCCACAAAAGTTTTTGTAATCCATCTCAAATATCCAGCCAGTATAACTAGATCTACTTCGGCTTCCTTTAGAACCTCCACTACTTTTTTATCATATGCTTCCCTATTTTCAAAATCATTTTTATTTAAATATACAGATTCTATATCATTATCCTTAGCTCTTTGCAACGCATATGCATTTTTTCTATTACTTATTACTATAGATATTTCAGACTCTTTTATTGTGTCATTTTTTATAGCATCTATAATAGCTTGTAAATTTGTACCTCCACCTGATGCCAATACTCCTATCTTCATAATTCTTTATACTAATCATTTGATCAGTATATTTCACCTCCTAAATAATCTTTACTACACAACAATTTATCATATTTTTCTTTATATATCAAGTGGAAACTTTTGGCAAGCTTATTTCTACTTTTGTGCCTAGATCTTCCGAGCTCTCTATTCTTATCTCACCATTATGCAGTTCACAAATCAATTTTGCTGCAGTCAAGCCCAGGCCTATTCCTTTAGTTTTTACTGAATTCTCATTAGTTATTCCGTAATATTTATCAAATACCCTTGACAAATATTCTTTCGGTATCCCATTACCGCTGTCATCGATCTCTATAAATATATTTTCATTATTGTCAGATAGTCTAATTTCAATTTTTGTTTCTTCTTTCGTATATTTTATACTATTTTCGACTATTACTTTTATTAGATTTTCAATTAATTTTTTGTCCCCTTTTATGTAAAGCTCTGTATTAGTTTTATCCGTCCATATGTATTTGTGTTTTTTATCCAATTTTTTTATATCCATAAAAGATTTAAATACTAACTCTTTTATATCCAAATTCTTATAATTTAACTTTAAAGTTTTATTTTCTTCTCTCACTATAAATAATATCTTTTCTATGATGCTATTCATTACAAATATCTCTTCTTTTAATGCTGCAATAGATTCATTAAATACTTGCTCATCTTCTCTACCCCAATCTTCTATTATCTCTAGATAGCCTTGCATTACAGCTATTGGAGTACGAATCTCATGAGATACAAGTGATATGAAATTTTTTTGCTCCTCTTTTTTTAAATTTAACTTATCCCACAATTCATTTATTACTTTTAGCCATTTATCGCTATCTCCTGATATTTTTTTTATTATATTTTCCTTTTCTTTTTCATTATCCTGTTCTCTTACTTTTTCTAAAATATAATTAAATTTTTTAAAATAAATTATAGTGGAAATCATAAAATAAATTATAAAAAAGCTAATTGCTGCAAACCAAAACTTCATTAAATATCTTTCCATACTTTTTTTCAAATTTGATATATCACTTATATCAGCTATCTGTTGAATATAGACCTTTTCTTTTAGATGGGTATTATATACTAAATATTTTTTGTCATTTGTATAATGTATTTTTGCATTGTCAATATTTTCATCGAAATCAAAATTGGTTTTATTACCTATTATTTTGCCATTTTTGTTTTCAAAAAAAGTATTGACTTTTATCCCACTTAATTGATCTGTTTTTAACTGACTTATAATTTTATAAATATCTTCCTTTAATTCCATTTTTTTTATATTCTTTTGCATTTTTCCCTTTATGTTTTCTCTGTATATATTTTCTAGAATTTTGGGAAATATAACGCTAGAAACAAATGCTATTAAAATTAAAATGAAGAAATTTAAAAACATATTCCGAAAAAAAATAAAATTTAGTGACTGTAAAAAATTTTTGAAAAATTTCATATTTTATCCCTTCTGTACCCATTAATATAATAGCATGGTGTCCGTCTCATTCTGTCTTTATCGTATATCCAACTCCTCGAACGGTTTTTATCAAATTTTCTTCAAAAGGCTTATCTACTTTATCTCGAAGATACTTTATGTATACATCCAATATATTGTCATTCCCCTCATAAGAATAACCCCATATTTTATTTAGTATTTTTTCTCTAGTAAGTACTATTCCTTTATTTACTAGTAATAAGTGTAATAATTCAAATTCAGTTTTGGATAACTCCAATAGTTTGTCTGCCCTTTTCACTTCATATGTTGACTGATTTAGTTCTAGATCTTTCACTTTTAATATAGTATTTTCAGGTTTCAATTTATTCATCTTTCGTATATTTGCGCGAATACGTGCAGCTAATTCAGCAAAAACAAAAGGCTTAGTTACATAATCATCTGCTCCACTATCAAATCCTATGATTTTATCACTTAGATCATCTTTGGCTGTAAGCATTATTATGGGTATCTCAGTAAATTCCCGCACTCTTTTGCATACTTCTACACCATCTATTCCTGGCATCATTATATCAAGCACTAGTAAATCATAATCACCATTTTTTACAGCATTTATCGCTTCTCTTCCATCTGTAACTATATCAGCCTCGTACCTCTGATGCTTCAATTGCAACTGAATAAATCTGGCAATTTTTATTTCGTCTTCTACTATCAAAATCTTTTCATTTGCCATTTTTACCACCCTCGTTATTTTTTTCAATTATTTTAATATATTTTACTCCATTTTTTATTTTTTCCTTTAATTTTAATTTTATTTCTTATCCTTGATAAAATCATTTTGCTGTTTTTAGGCTATTATACTCCCACTATATGATTATTTTAATCTAAAAAGCGGGAGTATAAGTTTTATATTTCAATTACTTTTATTAGTTTTCTTATTTTAATTAATTTTTTTCTTTATTCATTAGTTCTATATTTAGCGGTTTGATTTTTTCGCCCCAATATAAAGTAGTATGAGGAAATGGTATCTCTATATTCTTCTCATCAAATGCTTTTTTTAGCATTTTTCTATACTCTCGTCCTATTGTCCATTGCTCAATCGGCTTAGTTTTTAATCTAGCTTTTATTACCACGGCACTATCGTCAAATCTCTCTACTCCAAATATCTCTAGATCTTCTATTATTTTCTCTTTGAAGTCTACTTTACTTCTTATTTCCTTGCCGACTGCTTCCATTACGCTTATTACATTGTCGACATCTTCTTTGTATGCTACTCCTATCTCAAATACTACCGCTGACCAATCTTTTGTCATATTTGAAAGAGTATTAATTTTACCATTTTGAAATATATGTACTGTACCAGAAAAATCTCGAAGCCTGATTGTCCTAAGACCTATTTTTTCTACTAATCCACCTGTCCCGTTTATTATACCTACATCTCCTGTTCTTATTTGATTTTCACTCAATATAAACATTCCGGATATTACATCTCTTACTAGTTCTTGGGATCCAAAACCTAACGCTACCCCTACAATTCCCAAACCAGCTAGTAATGGTCCTATATCTATGTTTATTTTCTTTAAAAATACCATTATTAAGATAGCCCACACCGCTATATTCATTATACCTTTAAAAATATCACTCAAAGTATCTATTCGTTTCTCAACTTCTTTTTTTTCTATTTCGTTTAATTTCTTTGTCCCCTTCATTGCAAAACTTTTTACATGCTTTGTCAAAATTTTATTAATTCTAAATAATACAAAACCCACTATAGCTAATATTATAATTGTTGGTAAAATTTCTTTCACCTTGTCATATACTTTTTCCAGGATTTCTTGATTGCTGATTTCCATCTTTATATCACTCTCCTCTATTTTTTTATTCTTTTGTCCATATACGTGTATTTAAGTCTAGGGATTCTACTATATCAACCAAATCTTGTAATATCTCATAATACTCTTCTACATGGTCCAGTCTGCTAATCGATTTTATTATAGATGGCTCAAACAGATCTTTCTTAAAAGGAATAGCTACATATAATTTCGAATTAATAAAGCTTAAACTTATATTTTTATTAAATTTAGTTTTTATTTTTACTATACTTTCCATTACTTTGGGTGACAATATATATCTTGCTTCCACTTGATTTGGTCCATATACTGCAAAATACTTTTCAAATGTAGGATCTTCTAATTTTATTAGCTGCTTTGTCGAACCTGTAGTGCTAAACTTTTGTAATGTTGTTCCAAATCTACCAAACATACTTTCAGCTATATCTGGTTTTACCTGTATAAATGAGGTAAACTCTTTATTAAAATCTGCCTCAAAAAATATTCCTTTGAATAGCGTATGAGTTTGAGTTCGACCTTTGCTGTCTCTCGTAATATATTGAGCTAAAACTTCTGAAAATTTTATTTCTGTTTTATCAATTTTACCGTATACCATGTCTTCTCCGCTATATTTATCTATTTTATGCTCAAATATTTTACTGTTTAAAAATTCACTTTTGCTAATGTAGCCATCCATGTTGTATTTCAGATTTTCATCAACTTGTTGGACTATCTGCTCTATGATCTTGTCTTTGTACTCTTTACGAAAGCCTTTTGACAATATTTTCATTATAAATCCTATAATTGCTAAACTTAACAGGGTAACTCCAAATAATGCACCAATATCTTTGGCGAAAAAAACTATTACAGCACTTATTATAGTCAATATACAAGCTGCAATAGCAGTTTTTTTTAGTACTTCTTTACGCTTTTCATCCAACGCATCTAAGTCTTTTTTCAATACGTTCGCATAATATTTTCTAAAATTCATTTTATTTTTTATATTTGTATTTTTTTCCATATTATCCTCCTAAATATTTGGAAATTTTTTGCACAAAACTAAACCTATTCATTTAGGCTATTATCTTTTTTTCTATTTTTGCTGAAGCTAAACACTCACTCTGAATTAAGTTCAAGTTTATTAGAGTTGTTTTTTAGTATATATTATACAAGGAGCTTATATAATAAGCTCCTTGCTTCCAAGTTAAAATAAATCTTTTACTTGTACATTTTCTCGTTCGTGTTCTGCTGCTTCAAATACATGTCTTCTTCTAAATCCAATCATTCCTGCTATCATACTAGTAGGAAACATATCCACTGAGTTATTATAATCTGTAACACTAGCATTATATGTTCTTCTAGCCGCTGATATCTGTTCTTCTATCTCATTTAGACTTCTTTGCAACTGCATAAAGTTTTCATTTGCTTTTAGATCAGGATAGTTTTCTACTGCAACCATTATCCCGCCTATCATTTTATTCAACTTATTGTTTAGCTCTACTTTATCTTCTGTAGAAATATTGCCATTCATTGCTTGAGCTCTTAACTTTGTGATGTTTTCTAGCGTCCCTTTTTCGTGTTCCATGTATTGCTTTACTGTTGCTACTAAATTTGGAATAAGGTCATATCTTTTTTTCAACATTACATCAATCGTACCAAAGCTATTTTCTACTTGATTTCTTTTCCCTATCAAACTGTTGTACATTCCTATAAATATCATAAGAATGGATAGTGATACTAATATACCTATTATCAAACCAGTCATTTTAACACCTTCCTTTTTATTTTATACACCTCAATTAATGTTTGAAGTGTCTCATACCTGTAAATACCATTGCAATATCTTTTTCATTGCACATATCAATCGATTCTTGATCTCTAATCGATCCTCCAGGTTGTATCACACATGTAATCCCTGCTTTTACGGCTTCTTCTATGCTATCAGCAAATGGAAAAAATGCATCTGAAGCCAAGGCTGCTCCATTTAGACTTTGCTCTCCAAGGTGTTCTCTAGCATGATCAATTGCCTGCCTTACTGCCCATATTCTATTTACTTGTCCAGGTCCTATTCCCAAAGATTGTTTTGCCTTCCCTATTGCTATCCCGTTTGATTTTGCATATTTTACGACTTTCCATGCAAAAAGTAAGTCAGCCATCTCTTCTTCACTAGGTTTTCTTTTTGTTACCACTTTTAGCTCTTCTTCGGGCAATAATTTATTATCTATTGTTTGTATTAATAATCCTCCGCTTACTTTTTTCAAGTCATAAGCATTGTCTGATTGTTTTTGAAGTATGTTATCCAATTTCAATATTCTTATATTTTTCTTTTTCATCAATACTTCTAATGCATCTTCATCATAATCTGGTGCTACTACTATTTCTATAAATATTTTATTGATCTCTTCAGCTGTTTTTTTATCAATTTTTGTATTTGTTACTACTATGCCACCAAAAATAGATACGGGATCAGCTTTATAAGCTTTAACATATGCATCATATATATTATCAGCACTCCCTACACCACATGGGTTCGCATGCTTACAAGCTACAACTGTAGGATCTGTGAACTCTTTTAAAAGCTCTAGTGCTCCGTTAGTATCATTTATATTGTTAAAAGATAGTGCCTTTCCGTGAATTTGCTCTGCATTTGTAAGACAACCTTTTGTATTTCCTATCTCTTTATAAAATGCAGCTTTTTGATGTGGATTTTCTCCATATCTCATATCTTGCACCTTTTCAAATGTCATACTAATTGTCTCAGGAAAATCTGCTGCACCTCTTTGCTCCCTCATATAATTAGCTATTAAGGTATCATAGTGCGATGTATGCTCAAACACTTTAGAACATAGATAAAATTTTGTATCATTTGATACTTCGCCAGCATTTTCCATCTCATCTAATACTTTATTATAGTCGCTTGGATCTACCACTACAGCTACATCTTGAAAGTTCTTAGCTGCTGACCTAAGCATTGTCGGACCACCTATGTCTATATTTTCTATAGCATCTTGCCTTGCTACCCCTTCTTTTAATATAGTTTGTTTAAATGGATATAGATTGACTACCACAATATCAATAGTGCTTACTCCTAAGTCAGCTATTTGTTTCATATGGTCTTTATTGTCTCTGATTGCAAGCAAACCTGCGTGGATATTTGGATGTAGGGTTTTCACTCTGCCGTCTAGACATTCAGGAAAATTTGTAATTTCTGATATTCCTATTACGTTGATACCCTCATCTTTTAATTTTTTTGCTGTACCACCAGTAGAAATTATTTCTACTCCTAATTCTGATAGTTTTTTTGCAAATTCTACTATTCCAGTCTTATCTGATACACTTATTAGAGCTCTTTTAGCCAATGTTCATATCACACCTTTCATATTTATTTAATTATTTTAATATTTTTACTACTTCAAGTGCTGCTCGTTTAACCTTGATAGAAGAATGTCTATACATTTTTCTTACTTCTCCAGAAATATCGCTGTCTCCAATCACTCCTAAAGAGTATATAGCTTCTACTACTGCATTTTCATGCTCATCTTTTAACATTTTTAAAAGAGCTGACACAGCTCTTGCGTCTTCAAAATTTCTAAGTGCTTTCGCCACTTCACATCTTACATTTTTTTCATAATCATATATACTGTTTACTAAAAAATTTAAGGCTCGATAGTCTTTTATAATTCCTAAAGCTGTGGCTGCCTCTTTTCTTACAGCTGAAGAATGATCCGAAAGTGCTTTTACTAGATCAAACACATATTTTTTATCTCGCTTTTGCCCCATTAGTCTAGCAGTATTTGCTCGCACAAATGCATTGTTAGAACTCCTAAGTCTAGCAACTAATTCTATATTATTCATCTCTTCATAAAAATTTATTTTGGCTTTATTTTCCATTTTATTTTTCTCACGCTCGATAAATTTCTTCCTACGCAAGTCTCCACGTGCTTTTTTTATATTATACAAAAAATCATCAAATCGTTTTTTGTTAAAAATTTCATTGAAAATAAATTTAATCGATTTTTTTTCTTTTTTAGGCTTTTCTTTTGCTTTTAAGTTTATTTTTTGTTTTCTAAAATTTAATATGCTTTCTTTTTCAAACATAACAACTTTGTCATATTCCAGTCTTTTTATTGGATTTGACAAAGTCTTATAAGCTTTTATTACCATTTTAAATTTTTCAGAACTATCATGCGCTTTATTGATATCCGGATGATATTTATGAACTGCTTTTTTATAAGCAAGTTTTATCTCGGAAATTGTAGCATCCGGACTTATTTCTAGTATAGTATAATAAGTCTGCATAGGGCTCACCTCTTTGCAGTGATATTTTTATATTAT
>CAZDNU010000481.1:0-4639 GCA_964506865.1 uncultured Fusobacteriales bacterium
CATTTATCGCAATTTCCTCTAAAATAAATATGTTTTTCTTTTATAGTGAACTTTTTAATTGTCTTATCACTTATCTCTACATCATCTACTTCAAAATCATATATTTTACCGCAGACGTCACAACGAAAGTGTCCATGAGACGATGTATCTGCATCATATCTAGCTTCATTGTCTTCCACTATTACTTGTCTTACTATTCCTTTTTCCAAAAAAAGATTCAATGTGTTGTAAACTGTAGTTCGGGATAAGCAAGGTAAATTTTCTTTGAGAGCAGTATAAATTATATCTACACTAGGATGATTCTTCTTTTCACATAGATATTCGTATATTTTTACTCTTGGATTTGAGGGTCTTACTCCTCTTTTTTTCAATAAGTCACTTATACTTAGTTTTTCTTTTTCCATATCAATCACATACTCCCCATCTTTATCTCATGATCAACAACGCCTTGCCCTCTTATACATTTATGACCTTTTGCTATCAATTTTATAATAACAGCTTTTTTGTAATTTGTCAAGTTTTGTATTCTTTACAATTATTTAAGTATGTATCCTATCCCTCTTATGGTTTTCAGATGTTTTGTAATTATTTTTGATTTTTTCTTTATTCGTGAGATACATACATCCAATGTTCGATTCCCTTCAAGATATGGTTCATCCCATATTTCTTCATATATTTTATTTCTCTCTAGTGTTATTCCTTGATTAAGACATAGATATGCCAATAATTCTATCTCTTTTTTATAAAATCGAAGCTCCTTCGAATTTTCTGTCACAACTGCTCGATTTAGATCTACAATTAGAGTTTTATATTGATACACTCCTTTTTCTTCTTTAAAACTTTGCTTTCTACGTAACAAGACTTTAACTCTTGATAAAAGTTCTAAAGTCTCAAAGGGCTTTTTTAGATAATCGTCAGCTCCCAAATCCAGACCAAAAGCCAAATCCTTTACTTCTGTCTTAGCTGTAAGCATCATTATATAAGGTCTTCCATATTTTCCAGGACTTTGTTTAATTCGCCTGCACACTTCAAAGCCATTCATCTTAGGAAGCATAATATCCAATATTACCAGGTCATATAAATACTCTTCTAATATTGTTAATGCTTTCACACCATTTTTTACTGCATATACTTCATAATCTGCTGTCTGAAGCACCTCTAAGATTATCTTAGAAGTTACCGGTTCATCTTCTACTATCAATATTCTCATGCTTCACCCCCTATGCTTCCATAATAATTCGCCTCACTAAGTGCCTGCTCTATTCTATTTCTACCCTTATGTTTTGCCATATACAAAAGCATATCTGCTTTGCCTATTAGCTCTAAAGCATTGTTCTCCGTTGTCACTTCTACTACTCCTCCACTAATTGTTATTTGTACACCTTCCTCTATTACGCTATTTTGCAAGCCTAGACGTAGCCTTTCTGCTGTATTATAAGCTGATCGCAAAGGAGTTTCTGGTAATATTACTACAAATTCCTCGCCTCCGTATCTTCCTATAATATCTGTATCTCTTAATTCTTTTTTCAAAAATTCACTTACAAATTTTAATACATTATCTCCCAGCTGATGTCCATATTGATCATTGATTTTTTTAAAAAAATCAATGTCAAACATCATTATTGATAACGGTTTTGAATACCTTTTAGCTCCTTTTATCTCTTTTTCCAATCGCTCATATATATATTTATGATTATACAAGTTAGTTAGGCCGTCCGTTACTACCATCTCTTCCAATTTTACATTTAATTTTTCTAATTCTATATTTTGTTTTTCTATTTTTCTTACATCCCAAAAACTTCGTATATTTGCATATAATCTTGCCTCCAAAAGCTCTTTTTGAAAAGGTTTTATTATATAATCATCTGCAAAACCCAACAATACATCAGATATCGTCTTAGGATTATCTAAGGCGGATGCAGCTATAATTCTGGCTCTTGGATTTATTTTTCTTAGCTTTTTCATAAGAGTACGACCTGATATCTTAGGCATAATAAGGTCTATCATAAATATGTCAAAATTGTTCGCTACCCCTAATACATCTTCTGGATTTTGAAAATACTCTACATTTGTCAAGTTTATTTTTTCCAAAGTAGAACGTATTATATTTAATTCCAAAGCATTATCGTCAACTACCGCTATTCTTGCTTTTTTATTTTGAGATTTGCTTCGTTCTTTATCCAGCATCAGTTTTATGTATTCACTCAAAGATTCTTCATCTATCTTATTATCCACATAGTCAATTATATTTTTTGAAAAAATATAATCACCTATCAATTCATTTTTTTCCCTAGTACAACTATAGTTGGTATATTTAAAATCTTTTCTTGATATTCATAAATTTTTTTCTCCAAATCTTTTTTTAAAGCACCCATAACAAAAAAAGACAAAATAACATCCCCTGACTTTGTCTTGGCATTAGCCGCATCTATATTTTCAGCATACAAATATTCTAAATTTAATTCTTCTAAAATTGGTATTAATTTATCAGTAAAAGCTTTATCCTCAAATACCTGCAATACTTTAGACATATTTCGCCACCTTCTATTCTTTTAAAATTTCACTCTATGTTTTCATATACTATATTTTTCCTCTACTTCCTTTTTATTTTTTTTATTTATTCAGTCAAGTACATTTGATATCTTTTTCTTTTATTTCAAGTTTTAGATTGAAGCTTATATCTTTCAACAACAAAACGAACACGAGAAATATCTCTTGTTCGTTTTGTTTACTCTTATTCATTATCCAATTTATCCAAGCGTTTTTTGCTTATCCTAATTCATAGAAAAGTCTTTAATTTTTCTAAATACTCTTTCTCAATTAGAGGTAACTTTTTATTTGCTATATTCTCTACTATTTTTTTATTAAATGGTATTTTTAATGCAAGTTTTATATTTTTTTCATTACAAAATTTCTCTATCTTATCTGTTTGCTCTTCTGATATATCATATTTATTTACTACTACAGATACTTTCAAGCGAAATCTTTGACTTAGTTCGTATACGCGTTTTAGATCATGTAAACCTGATAAAGTTGGTTCTGTTACTATTATCACCTGCGAAGCTCCTGTAATTGACGAAATCACATTACAGGCGAGACCTGGCGACCCATCTATCAATATATATTTTTTTCCTGTATTCAAGGCTATTTTTTTAGCTGTTTTTCTTACTTCTGCTACTAACTTGCCTGATGTCTCTTCTCCAGGTATAAGACGAGCGTGTACCATATCTCCATATTTTGTAGACGATATATACAATTTACCTACTACTGCATCTTTCATCTCCACAGCTCCCACAGGACACACAAACTCACACAATCCACACCCTTCACATTTATGCTCTAGAAATTTTATATCTTCTGTTATAGCATTGAATTTACATTCCTCTACACATTTTCCACATTTTATGCACTTTTCCACATCTTCATAGGCTTTCTGCAACCCTATGAAGTCTTCCACATGTTCTACTTTTTTGTGGAAAAGTATATCTAAATCCGGTGCATCTACATCACAGTCTGCTATTACCATATTGCCATTATCCAAAAAAGAGACTAGAGAAGCCGTCAAAGTAGTTTTTCCAGTGCCACCTTTTCCCGATATTACTACAATTTCTTCTATTTTATCCATTATCGCATCCCTCTTTTACTTTTTTTAATACATTTTGTAGTTTTTCCACATATCCATCGATTTTTTTAGAAAATAGATCCCCTTTTGCGTAATATTCTGCTATTTTTCTGTCAAAAGGTATCTCCATTAATATTTCAATTTTTTCCTCTTTACAGTAGTCATATATCTCATTATTTCCAATTCCAGCCTTATTTACTACTACAGAAAATGGTATTTTCATTTCTCTCAACATCTCCACGACCATTTTCATATCACTTACTCCAAATGGTGTCGGCTCCGAGACTATGATAGCATAATCTACTTCTTCTACAGCTGCTACCGTAGCACATGATGTTCCTGGTGGCGAATCTATAATCAGCAACTCATCTTCTTTACTTTCTTCTCGTAATTTTTCTATTATCTTTACGCCGGACATCTCTCCTATATTTAATTCACCATATTCAAATTTTATATTATACTCATTTTCTATGTTATGTATTTTCCCTATCTCTCTTGGCTCATACTTTATAGCACCTACAGGACAGACTATCTCACACCCACCACAGTCGTGACAAGATTCTTTGAACACAAGTACAGTATTTTTTGCTGGAATTATGGCATTATAATTACAAAATTCACCGCACTTACCACACAATGTACATTTATTTGCATCCACTACTGGATACATAGTCATCACTGACGTTGATTTTATAGCTTTATTTCCTAAAAAAATATGTACATTTGGTTCCTCTACATCTGTATCGATAAGTTTTGCATTTTCTACATTTACTGCTAAATTACTTGCAAACGTTGTCTTTCCTGTACCACCTTTTCCACTTAAAACTGCTATCTTCATTACAATTTTCACCTTATACCCTTCTTAGACCACTATGCTCTTGTACCGTCGCGTTATCCATCTCTTTTAATTCTCCTGCTTCATATGCTTTGATTGCATCTTCTACAATTTTTATTTTACCAATTGAAAAAGCTTTCATATCAAATGCCTTAATTGCCGTAGCTGCTTTAGGCCCAAGT
>CAZDNU010000482.1:0-2152 GCA_964506865.1 uncultured Fusobacteriales bacterium
AAGTAGATGCAATTGTAAATGCTGCTAATGAAAGCTTGCTAGGAGGAGGCGGAGTGGATGGGGCTATACATGCTGCAGCCGGTTCCAAGCTACTTGATGAGTGCAGAGAACTAGGGGGTTGTAAGACTGGCATGGCTAAGATTACCTTGGGTTATAGATTGCCTGCTAAATATGTGATACATACTGTAGGACCTATCTGGCGTGGTGGCAATAACGAAGAGAGGAATTTTTTGGAAGATGCATATTTGAATTCTTTAAAGCTTACAGCATTTTATGATATCAAATCAGTAGCTTTTCCAGCTATAAGCACAGGAGCATTTGGATATCCGGTAGTAGAAGCTACAAAGTTAGCATTGAGAGTTGTAGACGATTATTTAAAGACTAATAAGACTTTAGAAAAAGTAGTGCTGGTATGTTTTGATGATGATACGTATGATGTTTATAGAGAATTAAGTCAAACTAGTTTCTAGATTGTAGTTGAAATGTAGTAAACTTGAAGAAGGAGGAGAAAAATGGGGGAAATAATGTGCCCGAATTGCAGTAATAAAATGGAAAAAGTTACTTATGAAATTTCCGGTGAATATATTGTAATATATAGTGGAGAGGATGAATTGGAAAAAATATATAAATCATATACAACAGCTCCAAAAGATGAGAGAATAGAAATAGACAGGTGTACAAAATGTGATGGAATATGGTTTGATAAAGGGGAATATGAAAAATTGTCTGAAATGGAAAATGGCGTAGGAATTGAATCTGAGAAGTCAAAATCAGATGACGAAATAATTGGTGAAAATGTTGAGAAAAAATGCCCGCACTGTGATGTGAAATTGACAGAAGAATTAATGGAAAATAAATCAATACGTTTTGAAAAGTGCGAAACATGTGAAGGAATATTTTTAGATGGTGGCGAGTTTGCAGAAGCTGCTAGCGCTACTGACGTAAAAAAGGCAGAAAATAAAGGTATTATCGGTTTTTTTGAAAAATTATTTGTAAAGTAGGAAGCAATGAACTGGTCATTGTTCAAAGAAATTTCAATTAATTTATAAATCTGTAATATAATACAATTAATATATAATTTATATAATAGAGACGTGATTTTCACGTCTCTATTATATTTTAGTACTAAAATACTTTGTTGTGATAAAATACTTGCTTTTATTTGCCAGCTAACATTATTTTTGTTAGTTTGTTAGAAAACTCCACAGGATCTTCTAATTTTATTCCTTCAACCAATAATGCTTGCCCATAAAGAACATCACTATAATCTTTTAAGAGTTCTGAATTACTGTCGCTTAAATATAAATCTTGCAAACGTTTAAAGATATCGTGTGTTGGATTTATTTCAAGGACTTTGGATGCTTTCATACCAGGCATTTGCTGCTGCATCTCAGATATTATTTTTTCCATCTCTAGACTAATTCCTTGCTCGCTTGTAACGATACATACAGGGCTTGATTTTAGTCTATTCGAGAGCTTCACTTCAGTAACTTTATCTCCTAAACTTTCTTTGATTTTTTCTAAAAGATCTTTGTTTGACTTTTCAAGTTGGTTAACCTCTTCTTTTTTCTTTTCATCGACAAGATCAAGATCGCCTCTTGTGATTGATTTAAATTTCTTATCTTTGTAGTCGCCCATTCTATCAATTGCAAACTCATCAACTCTATCCAATAAATAAAGCACTTCAAAGCCTTTATCTTGCAATAACTCCATTTGAGGTAATTTAGCTAATGAGTCTTTATTTTCTCCAGATACATAATATATGAATTCTTGATCATCTTTCATTCTTTCAATATATTCAGACAAGGTAGTCATTTCATCAGAATTAGTAGATGAGAAAATTAACAAATCTTCAAGTTTTTCTTTGTTTTTAGAAGTAAAATCAGAATAAATTCCACTTTTGATTGCTTCACCAAATTCTGACCAAAACTTAACATACTTATCTTTATTTTCTTTCAGCATATCTTTCAAAGTAGATATTATTTTTTTCTCTAAATTTTTAGATATAATTTTTAATTGTCTATTTTGTTGCAAAATTTCTCTAGATATATTTAGTGAAAAATCAGCTGAATCAACTAGCCCTTTTATAAATCTAAAATGATCAGGGACAAGTTCTTCGCAATTATCCATAATGAAGACATTTTTAGTATAA
>CAZDNU010000483.1:0-2883 GCA_964506865.1 uncultured Fusobacteriales bacterium
CCGTATATATATTTGAATTTACACAATTACTCAAAACAAAATCAATTATCCTATATTTCCCTGCAAAGGGGACTGCAGGTTTTGCCCTATGCGCTGACAAAATATCCAACCTTTTGCCCGCTCCTCCTGCCAAAACCATTGCAATTGTTTTACTTGACATTTTTACACCTCTTTTATAATTTTATATACACTGTTGATTCTAACTTTTTTATTTTTAATTCTTCCTCTAAGCTGTATGGTATTGGTTCCATGCTACCTACTATCAATAATCCTTTTGGCTTTAAATACCGTAACACATTTTTTAGAATTTTCCATTTTGTGGCTCCATCGAAATATATCAATATATTTCTGCAAAATATTATCTCAAATTCTCCTTTAAACGGATAATCTTTGTCCTTTAAATTAATTTTTTTAAATTTAACAAAATGCTTTAGCTTTTCTGAAATCCTACAAGTCTTGTCATCATATTCTTGAAAATATTTTTCCAAATATTTAGATTCTACATTCTCTATTTTGTACTTTTGATAAATACCTGCTTGTGCTACTTTTAATACATTTGTAGAAATATCCGACGCTATTACTTTTAACTTCCATTGCGCCAATATCGGGAAGTTTTCAAGTAAATACATTAATATGGTATATGCTTCTTCTCCTGTAGATGCTGCTACACTCCATACAGAAAATTTCTGTTTCATAGCTTTTTTATTATTCCTAATGAGATCCGGTATATATTTTTGCAATACATCAAAGTGATGCTTTTCTCGAAAAAACTCTGTTTTATTAGTTGAAACTACATTGAAAAGCTCAATTTTTTCATCATTATTTGTCAAAATCAATTCATAATAGGATTCAAATTTGTCAATTTTTAATTTTCGTAAGCGCTTTTTTATTCTACCCTCTAACATTGTCTGTTTATGTGGTAATAAATTTATTCCTATTTCATCATATATTAGATCTTTAAATTTCTGAAAATATTCACTTGATAAATGTTCCTCTTCCAGCATTTTCTTCTCCTTATAGTCTATAATTTAGATATCAATTTGTCAACATCTAGTATTACAACCAATCTGTCATTTACTTTTGTAAGCCCCTGCAAAAATTCCGTTTCTATTCCTCCCTCAAAATTCATTGGCTTTTGTATCTCCTCTTCTTCTATACTTATCACATCTGTTACTTGGTCTACTATGATACCTAGCACCCTATCACCTGTCTCCATGATGATTACCACTGTAGTTTTATCATATTCTTTTACAGGCATATTAAATCTTTCTCGAATATCTACAAGATGTATAATATTTCCACGTAAATTGATAACTCCTTTAATGTAATTGGGAAGATTTGGCACTTTAGTTATTTTTTTTAGTCCTATTATCTCTTTTACTTTTAATATTGAAAATGCATATTCTTCTTCTTCTACTGTAAATGTCAAAAATTGCTGCCCGCTTTCGCTAAATTCTAAAATAGAGTTTATTGATTCATTAAATTCAAAATTTTCCTCCACAGCTCCTCGCTCCTTTTTACATTAAATTTCTTCGATATCTTCGTCAAATGGTATCATATCTTCCGCTTCATCTACTTTTCTTATATTACTTGTATTTTCTTTCCTTATAGTTTCCAAATCAAAGTCTTCATAGCTGCTAATTTTGAAAAAATCTACAAAATTTAAAAACTCTTTTGCTTGATTGTATAAAACAGAAGCTGCAGCAGAATTTTCTTCTGATATTGTAGCATTTACCTGTATATTTGCATCTATATCTGCTATAGCTTGATTCATATCCAATATACCATCTGCTTGCTCCTTCGCACCCTTAGTTATCTCATATATGACATCGTTTATGCTGTTGATTTCTCCTACAATTTTGTCCAAACTCACAATTGTATTTTCTACCAACAGATTGCCTTCATCTACTTTTTCTACGCTATCTTTAATTTTTTCTTTGATCTCTTTGGCAGCTTTACCACTTCTTTGCGCCAGATTTCTGACTTCTGATGCTACAACAGCAAACCCTCTCCCTTGCTCTCCTGCTCTAGCTGCTTCTACTGCTGCATTTAGTGCCAAAAGATTAGTTTGAAAAGCTATTTCTTCTATTACATCTATGATATTTTCAATTTTTTTTGAGCTTTTATTTATACTATCCATTGATATCTTCAAAGCGTTTGAAAGAGTGGCAACTATTTCAGCTTTTTCACGTGCTGTCTCTGTTATTTTATTGGCTTCCTTAGTTTTTTCAGTATTTATCTTTACAATTTTACTGATTTGCTCCATTGTAGCGCTCGTTCGTTGCAATACATTAGCCTGTACTGCTGTCTTTTTAGCCAAATCTTCATTTGCTCTACTCATCTCTTCAGATGAACCTAAGATTGCTTGACCTCCATTTCGTATTTGCAATATTAATGTTTCGAATATTTCCATAAATGCATTGAAATTTTCTCCCATTACATTCATCTCATCTTTGCTTCGTATATCTGATCGTATTGATAGATTTCCTTCTGATGCTTTTTTAAATAGACTTATAAACTTAAAAATTGCTTTCAACACATAATGTTTTGTCAAACTGTACATTGATAAAAACAATATGATTAATGCTATTATGTATATGCCTAATAAATACAAACTAGTTCTATTCATTGTTTGGTTTGCATTTTCCAGTGTATCTTCTAGTACATATATTTCCCCATTTTTTCCTTTATAATTTACCAAATGTCCCTTTGATGTTACAAAATTCCCTTTATTTCCTATTAATTTTATAAATATATCTTCTTTTATTACTCCTGTTTGATCTACATTCGAAGTGCTATATAATATACGTCCACTTTCATCTAAAATATAACCTCGCAACGTCTTATTGTTTTCTATCTTTTCAAAATAATTTTTTATGCCTG
>CAZDNU010000484.1:0-5997 GCA_964506865.1 uncultured Fusobacteriales bacterium
TATAAATAACAATATAATAGAAGGTACTTTTCAAGGAACTGCAATATTATTTGATAGCACTAGCGGTTCATCAGGTGAAACTACTGTAAGTATATCAGGAAGTTTTTCAGTGCCAGTATATGACAGTGAGGTTTTTCAACAATAATAAATTTGAGCTTAATTCCAGAAATTTTAGTTACGCTTCAGGATAAATAATCTAAAAAGCTTCGCATTCTACTTTCGAGTATGCGAAGCTTTTTTTACTTTTTCATCAAGCATAAAATTTTCTAGCTTTTTAGAAAGCTAATCCTTATCGAGCCTGACTTTATAATGTTGTAATTTCTTTTTCTTTTTTGGTATACAATTCGTCAATTAATTTTATATATTTATCTGTTATTGTTTGAACTTCATCCTCATAACCTTTTAATTCATCTGCTGTTATTTCAGAGTCTTTTTCAAGTTTTCTTAATTTATTGTTTATATCTTTTCGAACATTTCTTACTGCAACTTTTCCATCTTCTGTTTCTTTTTTAGCTAACTTTACATACTCTTTTCTTCTTTCAGCAGTCAAATCTGGTATTTGAATTCTAATTATCTTACCATCATTATTTGGATTAAAGCCCAAGTTTGCTTGCAATATAGCTTTTTCAATGTCTTTTAGCATCGTTTTATCCCAAGGATCGATTGTAAGTAATCTAGGTTCCGGAGCTGATACATTTGCCACCTGATTAATCGGGGAAGCTGCTCCATAACATGATACCGTTACATTGTCCAACATACTTACATTTGCTCTGCCAGCTCTTATTGAGGCTAACTTCTCTTTTGTAGCATCTAACGCTTTTTGCATTTTTTGTTCTGATTCTTTTACTAATTTGTCTCCCATTTTTATTCTCCTTTCGTGACTTTAGTTCCTATATTTTCACCTAATACCATTTTCTTTATATTGCCATCTTGAAGTGAATTGAAAACGATTATAGGTAATTCATTTTCCAGGCATAACGATATTGCAGTCGCATCCATTACTCTTAAATTTTTATTTAAAACTTCTGAATATGATATCTCACTATACTTTGTGGCATCCTTATACTTTACAGGATCTTTATCATATACTCCATCTACTTTTGTAGCTTTTGCCACAAGCTCGGCATTTATTTCAATCGCCCTCAACGCTGCTGCTGTATCTGTAGTAAAGTAAGGATTCCCTATACCTGCACCAAATATAACCACCCTACCTTTTTCAAGATGTCGTATGGCTTTTCTTTTTATATATGGTTCTGCAATACTTCGCATCTCCATGGCAGTCTGTACTCTTGTTGGTATGCCCAATCTCTCAATAGCATTTTGAAGTGCTAGTGAATTTATAACTGTAGCAAGCATCCCCATATGGTCACCTGTTACCCTGTCTATCCCCTGCACGCTACCAGAAAGACCTCGAAATATATTTCCGCCTCCAATAACTATGGCTACCTCTACTCCTAGCTCTACTATCTCTTTTATCTGTTTTGCATAGTTTGTTATTACATTTGATGAAATTCCAAATTCCTGATCACCCATTAATGCTTCGCCACTTAATTTTAACAAAACTCTTTTATACACAGGCTTCATACAAATCCTCCTTTATCTTCGGCCTCTATCAATACTTTTTTTCTTAGTAAAGTTTTATGCCTTCATCTAAAAATTCATTAGGACATGGATAAATTGCTTTAGAATCCCATTGAACTAAGTCGTATGTATATCTAAAAAAAAGGGACGCAAAAAAAGCAGTCCCTTATTTATTGAAATTATTTTCCTGCAACTTGAGCTGCAACTTCTGCTGCGAAGTCCACTTCTTCTTTTTCTATACCTTCTCCTAATTTAAATCTAGTATATGAAAGAACTTTTAAGTCGCCTGCATATTTTTCTACAGTCATTTTATCATCTTTTACAAACTTTTGCTGTAAAAGACAGTTTTCTTCATAATACTTATTCATTTTACCAATAAGTATTTTTTCTATTATATTTTCAGGTTTCCCTTCTTTTAGTAATTTAACTTTTTCTATTTCTTTTTCTTTTTCTAGTAATTCTGTAGATACTTCATCTTTTTTAAGAAATTTTGGATCCATTGCTGCTACGTGCATTGCTATATCTTTTGCTTTTTCTTGATTTTCAGGTGTATCTGCTCCTTCTAATTCAAGCATTACTCCTATTTTTCCACCCAAATGACTATAGATACTTACAAAACCGCTATCCACTTTTCCTAGTTTTATTCTTCTTACATTCATATTTTCACCTATTTTGGCTATAATTTCTGTAAGCAGGTCTGCAACTTTTTTCCCGTCAATTTCTAATTCTTTTAATTTTTCAACATCATCTACTTTATTTTTTAAAGCTAGATCAGCTAGTTTATCTGCCAAACCTAAGACAGATTCATTTTTCGCTGAAAAATCTGTTTCAGTATTAAATTCTAATAATATACCTTCTTTTCCTTCTGATTTAGCTACTACAAGTCCTTCTGCTGCTACTCTTGCTGATTTCTTTGCAGCTTTTGCAATACCTTTTTTTCTAAGTGTTTCTACTGCTTTATCAATATTTCCTTCTGATTCTGTTAGTGCTTTTTTACAATCAAGCATTCCAGCTCCAGTTTTTTCTCTTAATTCTTTTACCATTGCGGCACTTATCTTAGACACTAATATATCCTCCTTTTAAACTTTTTCATTAATTTGCTTCGTGTAATTCAATTTCTCATTCTATATAAACACTTCGTTAAACTTTAATTTATTTTTTTGTAGCTTCCACTTTTTTTTCTTTTGCTTCTTCTGCTACTTCTTCTGCTCCTTGATTTCCTTCTATTACTGCATTTGCTACTACAGATGACATCAAGCTTACTGATCTTATGGCATCATCATTTGCAGGTATAGGCAAGTCAATATCTTCAGGATCTACATTTGTATCTACCATTGCTATTATTGGTATCCCTAATTTTTTTGCTTCAGTTATTGCCAATGCTTCTTTTTTTACATCTACTACAAATATTACAGACGGCACTACACCCATCTCTTTTATTCCGCCAAGATTTTTTTCCAATTTCACCATCTCTTTTTTCAAAATAGATGCTTCTTTTTTTGGCAATAGATCCATTGTTCCATCTTCAAGCATTTTTTCAAGCTCTTTTAATCTTTTTACTCTCTTTTTGATTGTATTATAGTTGGTAAGCATTCCTCCAAGCCATCTGTTGTTTACATAGTACATACCTGCTCTTTGAGCTTCTCTTTTTACTGCATCCTGAGCTTGTTTCTTTGTACCAACAAATAAAACTTGTCCTCCATTTTCTACTGTCTCTCTGATAAAGTTATACGCAACTTCCACCTTTTTCAAAGTTTTGTGCAAATCGATGATATGAATTCCATTTCTTTCTGTAAAGATATACTTTGACATTTTTGGATTCCATCTTTTTGCTTGATGTCCGAAGTGAACACCTGCTTCCAACAATTGCTTCATAGTTATTACTCCCATTTTTTTCCTCCTATAGTTTGGTTTTTTCTTCCATTCCTTCAATACTTCATAAGACCTTTCGGCACCACCTCGAAGCTAAAAGAATGTGCTTGATAGCTTTTCAATTTTATCATTTTTTGTACTTATTGTCAATGTTTTTATGCAGGAGGGTTAGTGTCAAGTTTTTGTAGGAAAAATATTTTGACTCCAATAATTACTAGATTTTTGATAATCCTTTTATGGCACAATAAATTCCGTTTATTTTTCCAGTATTAATTGATGTTATATTATTTAGCATTTCTCCTGTTTTCTTCTGTAACCTTTTTATAATTTTTATTCAGGTAATCCCAAGTCCAACCAACCAAACACTTCAAATTCTAGTACTGTATCTTCCGATCCAAATGTATGCATGAAGTTAGTGCCTATTCTTTCTCCGTCTTCATTTAATGCGTCTTTATCCCAGTCTCTCTTTCCATCTGTTCCCCTTACAAATTTAAACTCTATTGTCGCTCCCTGCTTCATTTCCAGCTCCAACTCATAAATATAATCATCTATTTTTTCCATTGTTTCTACCATTATCTCTTCATTATTTCCCCAGTCATTGAAAGTTCCCGGAACAAATATTTGACTACCTTCCGGAGTATTTACCGGTACATTCAAAACAATCTTTGCTTTTGATTTTTCAAGTTGTATTTCATTCATAGCATAATCAATTATTGGTTTTTCTGATGCCTTAAATATTAAAGTTTGATATTTGTTTAATGTTATCTTTTCTCCCTTTACATATTCCACATCTGCAATCAAATCAATCGCTCCCGTTGTTAGCTGTAGCTCTCGTGTATTATCTGCACCGACGTTATGAAATACATATATGTTGTCCGCTTCACCTAATATTGCATACGCATATATGCCATTTGGCGCTCCTATTCTTTTTGGCTTATTTGTAAATAAAAATGGATTCTTTTTTCTGATCTCAATTAACTTTTTATAGTGTTCGTATATGCTAGTTGAATCACCTTTTTGCTCTTCTAACGATATTCCATCATTTGCGACTGTATTTTTAGATGCTACTGTAAATCCACCTTTTTGCATTGTTGTCATCCCTATGCCAGTTGCTCCTTCATACCAATCATAAGGTTCTCTTTTGTTTTCATCCTTTTGAGCCACACCACCGTACTGTCCTATTTCTTCTCCATAATAGAAAAATGGAGTTCCAGGTAGTGTCATTAATATAGAAAATGCCTGCTTTGCTTTCTCAATATCTACTAATTCCGGTGGCTTTGAATCATTTCTTATTGATGATATAATTCTAGGTTTGTCATGATTTCCTGTAAACGTCGAATCAATATAGTCATCAGAAAATATAGCATATTCTACATACATTTCCTCTAAGTCATCTATCAGATCATAATAAGTACCTTTTGCCATTGTCAATATTTTGTCATACATATAAAAGTTAAATGAGGATTGCATTGAGCTAAAAAATGGTGCTACTCTTTCATATTCCCCAGGAAAATTATTTTCTCCTACTATAAATATTTCTGGATTACTTTCACTTACAAACCCTGAAAAATCCTTCCACCAAGCTAGCTCTACTTCATCATCCAAATCAATATTATCCGACCCATCTAGTCTAAAGCCGTCTACTCCTTTATCGATCCAAAATTTAGCTTCCTCTTTTATTTTTTCTCGTAAATTTGGATTTCTATAATTCAAATCCACCATTCCACTTTCATAAAACCCATAGTAATAATCTCCATTTTCTGCTTCATACCACTTCTCCTCAGTCTCATCAAATGGGCTTGCCCAGACAAAATAATCTTTATATTCACTATTTTCATTTTCTAGTACTTCCTGAAACCAATCACTATCATATGCTACATGATTTATTACTAAGTCTATTATCACTTTTATGTCATTTGCATGTGCTGCTTCCAAAAATTCCTCAAAAGCTTCCATTCCACCATAATCTTCCTCTACTGTTCTATAGTTAATCACATCATATCCATGATATGTTGGAGATTCATTTATCGGCATTAGCCATATTGCTGTAATTCCAAGCTCTTTTAAATATGGTATTTTTTCTTTTAATCCATAAAAATCTCCTATTTGATCTCCATTACCATCATAAAAACTTCTTACAAATATTTCATAGAAAATTGCAGTTTTAGCCCAGTTTGGTTTTTTTATTTGATCTAAAACCTTTTTTTTGACAAATGAATTTATTTCACTTTCTAGTTCTACTCCATCTTTCTCTAACTTTATTTTATAGAAATATTCTTTTCCTATTTCTAGTCCATCAACTTTAAAGCCAACATCATCTTTATAATTATAAGCTTTTATCTCTTTTGCCAGTTTTAATTCTTCTAAGTCTTCTCCAATATATACTTTTGCATCTACTCCAAGACTTGATTGAAACATAAACTTAACCGTTTCATTATCTATATCAATATACTCATTTGATTTGAAAACTGCCAGCTCTATATCTAAGCTGTCTACTTCTTCTACAGCATATCTCATATTTTCAAAGTCTATTCTTACTTTATA
>CAZDNU010000485.1:0-6269 GCA_964506865.1 uncultured Fusobacteriales bacterium
CTAAATAATAATTACTTTAATTTATTGTTTTTAAATTTTTATTGAAATATATATCTTATTATTGTATTATGTAATAAATACTTATTATCGGGAGGTATATTTATGAATAATAGCACTATAGTAGACAAAGCTACACTTAATTTATTGCGCAAAGATATTCCAGATGAAGACTTTTTTCTATACAAAAGTTCCTTTTTCAAAGCATTTAGTGATATAACGCGTCTAAAAATAATATTTGCACTGGCTCAATATAAAATGTGCGTTACTGATATCTCTATTTTTTTAGATATGGAACAATCTGCTGTATCACATCAATTACGAGTGCTTCGTCAAGAAAAACTTATAAAATTTGAAAAAAAAGGTAAACTTACATATTATTATCTCGCTGATGAGACTGCTAGAGATATTTTAAATTTAGTGCTCTGATAAAATCTTAAAAAAAAATAAATAAAGTCGAACTTGGATTTAGTGGGGGGATTAGCTCCCCCAAAAGATAAAAAAACAGTCTAAAGTTGTATTTTTTTACAAGCATTAGACTGTTTTTTTATTCTCAACTCATATATTTTTCCAATATTTCTAAACTTGCCCTACCTTCAAAGACTTTACCTGTATCGATTGCTGCCTTATTATCTCCAATTATTATTGCCGCTTCTAACTTTTTATCTCGTATAAAAAACTTCCTATAAACTCCATCTTTATGATATTTTTTTATAGTTAAGTTTTCTTGTGTAAAATCTCCAGCAGAAAACAAACTAATTCCAGTTACTTTTAACCTAGCCTCTAAAGCTGTGCCTGTATACTCTGTTTTATTCCCAGTCATATTTAAACCGGCTAATTTTCCTTGTTCTTTTGCCGGTATCCAGAGTCCATACACCATACCTTTATACTCCGCAACATCACCTGCTGCATATATATCTTTTTTCGAGGTCTCCAACATACTGTTTACAAGTATACCTTTGTTGATATCCAACTCGACTTCTCGGGCCAGTTGGCAATTTGATCTTATCCCAGTAGAAAATATCAACATATTTCCCTTTAATTTTTTTCCTGATTTGAGCGTTACGCTTTCGACATTTATATTGCCATTTATAGACTCTACACTTTCGCCAAGCTCAAACTTTATACCTTTGTCTCGAAGCTTGCTTTCTAGTATTTTCGATCCCTCATCATCTAGCTGATTTGGCAAAATTCTATCAAAAAATTCTACTATTGTTACTTCTACACCTAGATCTGATAAGCTATTTGCAGTTTCAATCCCCAATAAGCCGCCACCTACAATTATTGCCTCTTTTATATTTTTACTTTCACAATATTCACGCATTCTTTCTGAATCATTAATACTCCGAAAAGAAAATATTCCCTCTTTTCCAAGTCCTTCTACAGGCGGAATAAACGGTTTGGATCCTGTAGCTATCAAAAGTTTGTCATATTTGTATATTTCTCCATCTGCTGTTTCCACTTTTTTTTCGCTCCAATCTATCCGTACTGCCTTTTTACCTTGAATTAATTCTATATTGTTTTCTTGATATTTTTCCATTGTATATACAAGTATTTTCGAATAATCCACCTTTCCTGCAAGATGTTCTATCAATCTTGGCCTATAATACAATAATCGCTTTGATTCGCTTATAATTGATATATTCGCTTCTTTATCTTCTTTACGAATAGTCATAGCCGCTTCTATGCCCGCTATTCCGTTTCCTATTATCAAGTAATTCATTTGCGCCTCCTTTATCCTCGTACTACAATTCTAGTCCTTATTTGTACATTTCACCATATTTCTTGTCAGTTCCCATAATATGCTTTATTAACCAATCTTTTAAAAAATCTATAATCTCTATTGATAAATTTGCTTTTCCTTTTTCTATATCCTCTTGTATCCCTAGTACTTTATCTACAAAGCGATCATGGACTCTTTTATGGCTTTCAAAATCAGGATAATTGTGTTTCAATAAAAATTCCTCTTCATTTTTAAAGTGAGTTGCAGTATATTCTATTAATTCTTCTACAATATTGTTTGCAATTGACTTTCCTTTTCCTTCCAACATAGCTTTGTTTAGATTGTTTATTATATTTATAAGTCGTTTGTGCTCCTTGTCAAACTGATCGATACCTACACTGTATGAATTACTCCATTTTATTAGACCTTTTTTTAGATTTATTCCTTTTTCAAGATTCACATCAAAAAATGCTATCATATTTTTTAATCCTGATGAAATTTCTGACAAAGTAACCGAAAAATACAATATCTCATCTAATTTTAAAACAATCCTATCAAAAGATAAATTTTGCTCATTCGCCAGTCCACCTATTTTTTCACTGCTATGTGCTATGTTTTCTGTACCTATATTTATCTCCTCAATTGCTTGTGATTGTTCTATTATCGATGTGGAAATCTCTTCTATCTCACTATTTGTATTATTTACTTTTTCTACAATTCCCAAAAATTTCTCTTTCGTACTGTCAAAATTTAATCTGCTACTTTCTACTTTATCATAACTTTCCCGTATGCTTGTACTTACATCATTTATCTCGGTTTGTATTATTCGAATCAAATCTTCTATCTCTCTTGATGCACTATTTGAGCTATCCGCAAGCTTTCTCACTTCTTCTGCGACTACAGCAAAACCTTTCCCTGCTTCTCCAGCTCTAGCTGCTTCTATCGCGGCATTTAGTGATAATAGATTGGTTCTTTCAGAAATTTGTGATATCATCCCAACAATATCTCCTATTTTTTCTGATGATCGTATAAGTCTTACAGACTTTTCTTCTATTTGTTTTACAGTATTTTCAACTGAACTCAAACTTTATAGGCTTTCTTCCAATGACTCTCGGCCTATTTTCGCAAAATTTGATGTTTCATTGGATAGTTTCATAGTATCTTCCGTCTTTTTTGACAGCGAATTTAGATTTTTTGAAATTTCTGTTATACTAGCTGATATCTCTTCGGTTGAGGCTGTTTGATTTTCTACATCGATCAGTACAGTCGTTGTCGTATCTTTTAGATCACTTATATTATCTCGTGAACTTCCATTACCTTTTATTATAGTCGTTATAATATTAGTTAGATCTTTTGAATTTTTGGCAACCTCCTCACTTGCAAGGTTAGCTTTTATTATTATCTCTTCGATGTGGTCTAAAAAAGAATTAAAACCATTTATTAGATCTCCAAGCTCATCATTTCTCTCTTCTTCATATCTCTGCGACAATTTACCATTCCCCGAATCAAATTCAGTCAAAATATTTTTTATATTTCGAATTGGTTTTAGTATATTTTTCATCAAAAAATATATTAGCAGACACGTTGCTATTAAAACAGAAAGCAAGGTAATAAAGTAGTTTGCCATACCTGTCTGTATAAATGCAAAGTAAACCATTGATATTATTGCTGTCTGTACCAACACAATACTTCCGTAGATTTTAATATTTAATTTCATGCTCATCTCCTCCAAGTTTTATTATTATACATATTTATTTTGATTTCTGCTTATCATACAAAATTTTATTATCGTAAATTAATTACATTTTTTTAATATATCTTTTATTTAATTTACCAAAAAAAACTAAATTTCCTTTTAAATTTTAGAAAACTTTTTCATTGCTAGCTTTCTTTTACTATAACTCGTTGTTATCTCCGGGCTCACTAATACTCCCAATTTAACAACTAAGCTTGACTATATGATTTAAAAAAAAATCATAGTCTTCCTTCTCGAAATTGCCTTATCACTAAAATTCAGTAGTTCGAAAAATGAGTCCTAACATAACGAAGATAAAATGTAGCACAATATATTTCTCCAATTTCCACCAGATAAATTTATAAAAATCAACTTAACAATGAGTTGTCCATAATAAATTAGACATACAGTTAACTGTATGTCTAATTTATTAATCTCTATAAAATTTTTATCTAAATCTGATTGGATTTAGTGGTTTTCCATTTTTTCGTATTTCATAATGTAAGTGAGGTCCTGTAACTCTTCCTGTTTTGCCAGTTGTACCTATTAGTTGACCCTTTGTTACTTTTTGCCCTTTTCTTACTTTTAGATCATTCAAATGGCCATATCGTGTAGAATATCCTTTATTATGTTTTATCTTTATCAACCTACCATAACCAGATGCCCATCCCGCATATATAACAGTACCCTCAGCAGGAGAATATAAAGCTGTCCCTGTTCTAGCTCGTAAATCTATTCCCGCATGGAAAATATATCTTTTTAGCACTGGATGATAACGTCTTCCAAACGAACTTGTTACACCTCGCCATTTGATAGGCCAAGCAAAATTGACTCCACTACTATTCGAGCTTCTTTTTCCACCACTATTCAAATTTGCCTTTGCGAAGGAAAGATTTGGATTTTTTACAAATAAGTTTTGTCCTATTGCTATATTAGTACTGTCCAAGGAATTATCCTGCATTATATCGGCTATTTTTACTTTATAACGCGAGGCTATTCTACTTAAACTATCTCCCTTTCGGACTTTGTAATGTATGCCATTTTCTGACAATATTTTTAGCCTTTGACCTATTTTCAAAAATCCTGATCCAACTTCAGGGTTATTTGCAACTAATACATCTATGTCTTGGCCTATGTGCTTTGATATTTTGTATAAAGAGTCACCTTTTTTTACAGTGTAGTATTCTACTGTCACTTCTTTTTTTTCTTCTACTAAGTCTTGAGCTTGTGATTCAGTTCCTTCCAATTCTACCATTTGATCTACTTCGTTTATGTTATATTCTTTTTCAAAAATTACAAAAGAATTATCTGATATAAGCTCTATTCCGCCTTCACTTATGCTTTCCAAATCATAAGCGGAAAGATCGTCAGTACCAGACGAATAAACTACTCCTCCAGTTTTAAATGAAAAAAATATAAAAACTAGAAAAGATAGTACACTCATTATAATTGCTATCTTTTTAATCAGTGTATTATACATTTTTTCTCACACCCTTTAGAAAATGGTTTAACAACTCCTCATTATTCTTAGTATTTTTAATTAATTCTATAAACTTTCTAGATGATTCTGCTGTAGATTCTTCTGATAATCTATTTCTAAGTTTCCATATAACCTGCAATCTTGCTTGGTCTATCAAAAGCTCTTCTCTTCTTGTTCCAGATCTCTTTATATCTATTGCCGGAAATATTCGGATCTCAGCAAGATGTCTATCTAAGTGTATCTCCATGTTTCCAGTACCTTTAAACTCTTCGTATATTACATCATCCATTTTGCTGCCTGTATCCACAAGGGCTGTAGCTAATATTGTAAGACTTCCACCATTTTTTATATTACGTGCTGCTCCAAAAAACTTCTTTGGAAAATACAAGGCTGCTGGATCTATACCACCAGATATCAGCTTCCCACTTGATGGTACTATTATATTGTACGAACGAGCCAATCTTGTCAAGCTATCCATCAATATCAATACATCTTTTCCTTCTTCAACCAATCGTTTGGCCTTTTCCAGTACCATTTCAGTTACTTTTAGATGATTATGTGGGTCCTCGTCAAAAGTAGATGCAAAAACTTCTGCTTCTTCTACATTTTCTTTTATATCTGTAACTTCTTCTGGTCTTTCATCAATAAGAAGTATCCATACTTTTAAATTTGGATGATTTTTTATTATATTATTTGCTACTTGGCTTATCAATATAGTTTTTCCTGCTTTTGGAGGCGCTACTATTAGTCCTCTCTGCCCTTTACCTATAGGTGCTATCAGGTCTATTATTCTTCCTGATATATTATCTTCAGGATCTGATTCTGGAGTTTCCAAAATAATCTTATCAGTAGGATATGATGGCATAAGATCATCAAATTTTGGTCTTGATTTTGCTTTTTCCAGTGTATCTCCATTTACTAATATTATCTTAAGTATTGCATAATTTTTTTCATCACCTACTGGTTCTCTTATCTCGCCTATTATTATATCTCCTACTCTAAGCGAAAACTTTTTTATTTGTGAAGCCGATAAATATATGTCCTGTACAACATTACTTTTTCTCAAAAAACCATATCCATCAGGTAATATATCCAATTCACCATAACCTATAAGTACTTTTTCTTTTTTCCCCTTAGCCTCTATAAGTTTCATAACCAATTCATCTTTATTGTATTTGTATATCTTTTCTATTCCCATATCTTGCGCCATTTCCTGTAAATCCTTTAGCTTGAAACTACCTATCTCTTCAAATTTTATTTTTTTTATATCCATATTTTTAAATACCTCTCTCCATATATTTTACAGTTACCCTCTTATATTATATAGCAATGCC
>CAZDNU010000486.1:0-2220 GCA_964506865.1 uncultured Fusobacteriales bacterium
AAAAAGGGTGTAAAAACAAAAGTTTTATTATTATCAGCAACTCCAATTAATAATAATTTGACAGATTTAAAAAATCAGATTGATTTTATAACTGAGGAAAATCCTTATGCATTAAACGATTTAGGAATAAGAAATATACATAGTTTACTTAGGATAGCGCAGCTTAAATTTAATGATTGGGCAGAAAAAAGAAAAGAAGGATTAAAACAAGGATTATTAGAAAATCTTGATTCAGATTTTTTTAAATTACTTGATGAATTTACTATTGCAAGGTCAAGAAGACACATTGAAAAATTTTATGATATAAATGCAATAGGAAAATTTCCTGAAAGACTGAAACCTATATCAATTTATTCTGAACTTGATACAAAGAATAAAATAATGACATATAAAGAGATGAATGAAATTATTGAAAATTTAAAACTTGCAATATTTTATCCAAGTGAATATCTTTATCAAAGAAAAGAAGATGAATATTCTGAAAAATATGATACAAAAGTAAGAGAAGGTAAAAGTGTATTATCACAAAAAGACAGAGAATTTCATTTGGTTAAAATGATGAAAATAAATTATTTAAAGAGAATGGAAAGCTCAATCAATTCTTTCGTTTTATCATTAAAAAGATTATTGGGGAAAATAGATGATTTGATAGAAAAAGTAGAAAATTATATTGACAATAAAGATAAATATAAAGAATTATCAGAAAAGGAAAAAAATAAAGCTAATTCACTTCAATTAAGCTTGTTTACTGTAAAGGAAGAAGAAAGTGATAACGAAGAAGATGAAGAACTCAGTGATTTAATTGTTGGTGGAAAAATTAAATATAATCTTCTTGAAATGAAAGCGGGAGAATGGCTTAAAGATTTAAGAGCAGATAAAAGACATCTTGAAAAATTATTAACCGAGGCAGAACATATTGATACAGAAAGAGATAAAAAGTTACAGACTTTAGTAGAATTAATAGAAAATAAAATAGATAATCCTATTAATAAAGTAAATAAAAAAATATTAGTATTCACAGCATATTATGATACTGCTAAATATTTATATGACTATGTAAAAAATTGGAGCAAGGAAAAAAATATAAATATTGCTATGATTTCAGGTGGTGGTAATACTGAAACGACTTTTGGAGATAATAATTTTGAAAGTATTTTAACTAATTTTTCGCCAATATCTAAAGGCAGAAAAGAATTAAAATCAATGAATCAAGATGAAGAAATAGACATTTTAATTGCAACAGATTGTATATCGGAAGGGCAGAATTTACAGGACTGTGATTATCTAATAAATTATGATATACATTGGAATCCTGTGAGAGTAATTCAAAGATTTGGAAGAATAGACAGAATAGGAAGTAAAAATGAAATTATACAACTTGTAAATTTTTGGCCTACAAAAGACTTAAATGAGTATATTGACCTTGAAGACAGAGTAAAAAACCGTATGCACTTATTAAACATAGGAGCAACAGGAGATGAAAATATATTTGAAACAGAAAAAGAGGAAGAAAAAGCTGATAAAAATGAATTAAATTTTAGGCATAAGCAATTATTAAAACTGCAAGATGAAGTTTTAGACCTTGAAGATATGAATGAGAGTATATCTCTTACAGATTTTTCTTTAAGTGATTTTAGAATAGAGATTGCAAATTTTATTGAAACGCATAAAGAAATAATTGAAAAAACTCCTAAAGGAATTTATGCGGTAGTTCCTGCATTAAATGGTAAATATAAAGAGTTTGGAAATTATACTATTGAAAATGGAGCAGCAGAAAAAATAATAAGTTCAGGAGTTATATTTTGTCTTAAATTAAAAGAGGATAAAATAAAAGAATCAGGGGATAAACTTGAAAAATTTAATCCTATTTCACCATATTTTTTGGCTTATGTATATGATACAGGAGAAGTAAAATATAACTATTCTAATATAAAGCAAATACTTGAAATATATAAACTATTATGTCAAGGGAAAAAAGAAGCTATTGAAGAATTATGCGATATATTTAATAAAGAAACTGATAATGGAAATGATATGAGTAAATATAATGAGCTGATATTAGAAATGGTAGAAAGAATAAAAGGAAAAACACAAAAACAAGCATTAAAAAGCATTGGAGCAGGAGCAGGAAGAGGAGCAGTAAAATTGATTGGGAAAAATGAGAAAATTAAAAGTGAAGAAGAGTTTGATTTGATAAGTTTTCTTGTGATTTTATAAAAA
>CAZDNU010000487.1:0-1804 GCA_964506865.1 uncultured Fusobacteriales bacterium
AAAGTGTAAAATACGTATCTGGAGCTCATATATTAATGGCACTAATATTTCCATTTAGAGTGTACGAGTTTATAATATATTTTTTTCAAATATATACTATATTTTTAGGCATAGCCTTATTGATCGGCATACAAAAGGCAGCGAAAAAAAATAAGCCAGGTGCTAGAATTTTAATAGTTGGATTTTTCATAATGATGTTTATGCTATTTTCAGATATTATAAATAGTCTTGGTATAATAAGACTACCTGAAATAGGTGCTTATGGTTTTTATATTTTTATTTATTTTCAAACTTTTGTACTTTCGGCAAATTATTCGAAGGCCTACAAAACAGTAAATAAGTTATCAAAGCGCCTTATAAATCTTGATAAATTAAAAGATGAGTTTTTAGCAAATACGTCACACGAATTAAAAACTCCATTAAATGGTATTATTGGAATAACGGAGTCGATCTTGCAAGGTGTCACAGGTGAGATATCTAAAAATACGAAGCAAAATCTTGTGATGATTCATACAAGTGCAAAAAGGTTGTCAAACTTAGTAAATGATATTTTGGATTTTTCAAAGTTAAGAAACAAAACAATAAATTTAAATAAAAAAAATATAGATATAAAAAAGTTAACCGACATTGTAATATATTTATCGATGCCGCTAGTAAAAGGTAAAAAAATTGAAATAATAAACAATATGAACAAAGAGTGCTTTATACACGGAGATGAAGATAGAATAAAGCAAGTGTTGCATAATTTGCTTGGGAATGCGATTAAGTTTACTAATGAAGGAAGAATAACTATAAATGCAGAAGACAAAAATGATGAGATATTAATAAGTGTAGAAGATACAGGAATAGGAATTCCAAATAGCAAACTGGAAAATATTTTTGAAAGTTTTGAACAAATAGAGAGCTCTGAAATACGAACGGTAGGAGGGACTGGGCTAGGACTTAGTATAAGCAAAAAATTAGTTGAACTTCACAATGGGAAAATATGGGTAACATCTGAAGAGCAAAAAGGTAGTTGCTTTTGTTTTACGATCCCAAAAGCATCTACTTTGGCAGAAAATAAAAAAATAGCAGTAGATCAGAATATTATAAGTGCTGATAAATTTCATATGGAGAATATAAATGAAGAAATAATCATTCCAAAAGAGTTGAAAGCAAAAAATGGAAAAAAAATATTAGTTGTCGATGATGAGGTAATCAATTTACAAGTAATAATAAACTTTTTGATTGTAGAAGGCTATGAAGTCGTTGCAGAGACAAATCCGGAAAAAGTACTTGAGATAATAGATGACACATTTGATGTTGTATTGCTTGATATTATGATGCCAAAGATATCAGGATATGAAATATGTAAACAAATTCGTGAAAAATATAGACTGGTAGAGTTGCCGGTAATAATGCTTACAGCCAAAACACAAACAAAAGATATAAAAGCAGGATTTCAGGCAGGAGCCAATGACTATGTGAGCAAACCTGTAAATAAGGTGGAGATTTTGGCTAGAATTAAAACGCTGACAAAGTTAAGAGAGACAGTTGTAGATCTTATAAATAGCAAAGTAGAAATAACAAAAGAACACGAAAAACGACGTTTAGCCGAAAAAATGAAAGAATATACACAAAATTTGAATGCTAGCTTTAATTATGGAGAGATAGTAGAATTAATAATGGATAGCATTGCACAAATTATTTCATATGAAAAATTAATAGTTTTGGCAAAAGAAAATGAAAAATATAACTTTACATCTATAAGGTTAAATGATAAATCAAAAAAAATAAAAATGAGTTTAAACTTGGAAGATATAAA
>CAZDNU010000488.1:0-3891 GCA_964506865.1 uncultured Fusobacteriales bacterium
GTAAAATTAAAAAAAAATAATAAATTCTATAACATAGGAAAATATATGATATTTTTGGGCCTATGCTTAGTCACAATAGCACTAGCTAGACCACAACTGGAAAAAAACAAACAAAATTTAAAAAAAGAAGGAATTGACATAGTAGTGTCACTTGATGTATCTGGAAGTATGCAATCAATTGATTTTAAACCAAATAGGTTGGGAGCAGCCAAACAGGTTATGTTGGAATTTATAAAAAAACGTACAAATGATAGGGCTGGATTAGTGGTATTTGCTGGTGGGGCATACACGAAGCTTCCACTTACTTTTGATTACATGGTGATAAAAGATACTGTAAAAAAGATTGATTTTAATGAAGTGAAAAATAATAATAGAACTGCAATAGGTCTAGGAATATCTGTGGCTGTAAATAGACTAAAAAAAAGCGATGCGAAATCTAAAATTATAATATTGGCTACAGATGGAAGTAATAATGCCGGAGACATTACACCTGAATCAGCAGCAAAATTGGCGCAAGATTTAGGGATAAAAATATATACGATCGGTGTCGGTAGTGATCACACGATTTTTAGGGGAATGAGAGGTGTGCAGCGAGGAAACTCTGATCTAGATGAGATATTACTAAAAGATATAGCCAAGCTAAGCGATGGTAAATATTTTAGAGCAAAAGACCGAGAGAGTCTCGAAGAAGTATTTGCTACAATAGATAGCTTGGAAAAAACAAAAATAGATAATAATGAGCTTTTTCTACGAAAAGAGATATATAAGATATTTCTTCGATTCGGGTTGGCACTACTATTGATAGGACTATTTTTGGACCGATATAGGATGATAAAAATACCTTAGAAGAGGAGTTAATTATGGAATTTGAAATAATAAAGTATGATCTGTTATATATAATTTTTGTAGTCGCAATAGTGATTTTTTTAATCCTTGGATATAAGAAAAAGATCAGAATAGGAAAAGCAATGCGATTACAAATAGATAAAAAAATAGAATTTGCAAAAATTATCGGATTAAGTTTTGCATTGACTATATTCTATATTGCGTTACTACAGCCTAGAATGCTTAAAGAAAGAGTGCCAATAAGCAAAGAAGGACTAGATATATATATATTGGTAGATACTTCAAAAAGCATGTTGGCTAAAGATATACAACCAAATAGGCTTATTCGAGCAAAAGAAAGCATATCAAAACTTATTGACACTTTACAAGGTGATAGAATAGGCTTTATTCCTTTTTCGTCAGATGCATATATACAGATGCCACTAACCGATGATTATAGTATGTCAAAGATGTTTTTAGAAGTAATTGATACAGATATGATCTACGGTGGAGGAACCGACATAGTATCAGCATTGAAACTAGCAGAAAAATCATTTCATAATTCTGCACAAGGTGACAAAGTGATTATAATATTTAGTGATGGCGAAGTACATGATGAGGCAGCAATAAAAAAGGCAAAGATGTTAGAAAATGTAAAAGTATTTTCTGTGGGATTGGGAACAGAAACAGGTTCTGTAATACCTGAGTATGACCGTAGCGGTAAGCAAATTGGACATAAAAAAGATAGACAAGGTAAGACTATAATTAGTAAATTAAACCCCTCTACTCTAAAAACTATATCAGAAAATAGTGGAGGAAAGTTTTATCATTCTAGTATAGGTGGCGAAGAAGTGGATAAACTTCTAGGTAATATATCCAGATTGAAAACAAGTGAATATAAAGAGGAAGAAGTAAAAATATATCGGGAATATTATCAAATATTTTTAGGATTAGGACTAATTATATTCATCTTAGTATATTTTTTGCAGGGTTGGAGGCGAAAAAAATGAAAAAAATACTAATTATATTATTCATTATGGGAATATTGACAGCATGTAAAACAAAAAATGAAAAAATATATGAATCAGTAGAAAATGCAAATAGATATTACCAAGATAAGAAATATGATAAAGCAGAAAAACTATACAGAGATGCATATGAAATGAATATGGAGAATAAGGAAATATTATCAAATCTTGCTAAAACTCTGAAATTAGAGGGAAAAGACTCGGATTTAATACAATTGCTTGAAAATGAAAAAGAATACAGGAAACGTTATGAAATGTTAGCAGAATTGTATAAAGAATTAGGTGATAAAGAAGAGAGTGATCCAAATAAAAAGATAGAGATGTATGAAAACTCAAAGGAAAACTATAAAAAGGCCATAAGAAATTATCCTAGTGATAAAGATGTGGTAAAAAATTATGAAATCGTAAAAAAAATTCTTGAAGACCTAAAAAATCAGCAAGAGCAAGACAATAAAGATAAAAATAATGAAAATCAAGAGCAAGATAAGAATGATGATGAGCAAAACAAGGAAAACGAGAATAATCAAGAGCAAGATAACCAAGAGCAAGATAACCAAGAGCAAGATAACCAAGAGCAAGAAAATCAAGATCAAGATAAGAATGATAATGAGCAAAACAAGGAAAACGAGAATAATCAAGATCAAGAAAATCAAAAAAAAGATAGTGAGAATAATGAATCTGAAAAACAAGAAAATCAGGAAGAAGAAAAATCTGATGAAAAACAGCAAAACAAAGACGAAAATGAAAAAGATACAAGTCAAAGTGAAAATAAGCAAAAAAATGAGCAGGAAGAAAAACTCAGTGACGAGGAAATAAAAAAACAACTAGAAGCAATGAAAATCCTAAAAATGTTAGAGAGACAAGAAAAAGATGACCTGAAAAATAATAAACAAAGGTTAAAAGGTAATAATAATCGAAACAACAATGACTGGTAATGAGGTGAAATGATGAAAGATAAAATTTTTATAGTACTATTTTTTTTAACAATGTGCACATTGTTATATGGGGTTGAACCGGAACTTAATTTAAAAGCTTCTAATAACGAATTAAATACTAAGTCTACCGAAGATCTTATTTTGACTGTAAAAACTGATGGTCGAGTAAAGATACAAGATTTGAAAATAATAGGAGAAGAAAATATAGAGATAGAAGGTAGCCACCAAAGTCAACAAAGTCAATATATAAATGGCAAAAAATCATTTGAATTTGAATTACTGTATCGAATCAAAGCAAAGAAACTAGGTAAGTTTATGCTTCAAGCTGAATTAACAGTAGATGGCAAAAGATACCAGACAAATAAATTAAAAATGAAAGGGAAAAAGAATCCCACTAACATAAAACAAGGAGAAAATAGAGATGAAAATATTTATTTGGAGACTGTCCCTGAAAAAAAAGAGGTATATATTGGAGAAAAGTTTATAGTTGACTACTATCTTACTACGAAAAAGTATTCAATTGATCCTGGAAATAGTGGTTTTCCGAATTTAGATATACCAGACTTTGTTGTAAAAAAACTTGACAAAGTAGATGATCCTTCGTGGAAATATGTATATATTAATAATCAAAAAGCTGTACGTTATAATGCTTTAAAATCAGTATTTGTGCCTATGAAAACAGGTACGGCAACAATAAATTCACAGAAAATGATAGTTGGATTGGTTAAGCGTTCTTATTTAAATACAGTACAAGAGGAATTGTGGAGTGATTCTGCAAATATTGAAGTTTTACCGCTACCTGATGGGGAACCAGAAAAATTCACTGGAATAGTAGGGAAGTTAAACATTGAAAGCACATATGATGAAAAAAATTTAAAATATGGTGACGGTATAACGTTAGCAGTAAAACTTTTTGGTGATTGCAATCTAGAAATGATGCCAAAACTAAAAGAATATTATGATTCAGATAAATTTCAGGTATACGAGACAGAAAAGGGCACTAAAGAAACTGTTTTGAATGATAATTATCATATAGAGCGAAATATCGAGCTGATAATAATACCCAAAAACACAGGAAAGGTAGAAATACCACAAGTGAAAAT
>CAZDNU010000489.1:0-6856 GCA_964506865.1 uncultured Fusobacteriales bacterium
ATTTGAAAATAGGGCTTGCTTCTCGATGTAATGTAACAATGTTATCGTTTAGCGTCATCTTGTAAATAGCACTGTTAGCACTATAAGCTGGAGCTTTCCCAAAATATACAGCATTGTTACTATAGTCAAAGACAATATTAAATAGTGTAAACTCGTTTGATATAGTCATGTAGTGTCCTGAACCGTAGAAATTTTCATATGAGTAAAAATCAGTGTCTGACAAAATTTCTAAAAGTGACTTGAACGTATATTTCTTATTGTTATATTTATTTTTTAGTAAATACTGTAGTCTATCTTGTCGTGCAATATTATTTGAAAACAATCCAACATTTATATTTAAATATTGTTTTGAAAGCGATACGGTCTTTGTGCGGAAGGGATTGAAGATAGAATTAAATGCAAATATGATTTTTTTGCTATCAAGCTCTTGGCGTGATATATTATCTGAAAAAATATCATATATCGAAGCGGTATTATCTTTTGGACTGGAAATTGCTAGTATAGATCCCGGCTCATCACTTTTTAGTTCCACCAATTTTTGATCAAGTTCTTTCATATTTTTAGAATTTTCAAGTAAGTATCGTATTTTAAAACTAATAGGCAAACCTTCAAATTTTTTATCATATGCCCCTTCTCCATAGTTTAAAGTGATTGCAATTCCATTATCATTAATCCCTTGAAAGCTCCCAACATATGATGCAATTGTAAAATTGGTAAACGGTACACCTTTTTCGGGATTATATCTAATTATAGCAAAGTAATCTGATAAAAAATATGGAAGCAAATCAAAATTGCGCCCATGAATGATATTGCCAGTTTTCTCCTTCATAATGATCGATGTACAACGTCCTTGTATTAAACTGCCACTAAAATTTATAAGAAGTATATCCTCTAATTCTACTCCACTTCCATGCGATATACCCTTCAATTCATCTATGTATTCTTTAGGTAGACGTTTTTTTATACTTTTTAGCTTTTGATAGGTGTATATGCCAGAAAACATCCTGATATAAAAAGGTTGTTGGGCAACATATACTTTTTTTAGATCATTGATATGTTGATTTAGACTTATTATCTCTTTTCTTAGCAAAACACCATACTGTACTCCCATTTCATAGGGCGAACCATATAACTCAAGAACAGGAATACCATACTGATAGTTTAGTGATCCTTGTCTAAATTCGAAAACTTCTTCTTTTTTTATAACAGAAAATTCCGGCAGCTTGTTCTTCTGTCGTTTGGTACACGTATTCAAAGTTATAAATGCAAATACAATCAATATAAACTTAATTAAACTCATTTTTAATCCACTACCTATTATTTTAGTCATCATCCGCATCAATATAAAATTCCATATAAATTGGTAAATGGTCAGAAATATTCTTTCGAACTATACTGTGATTATTGTCAGTAAAGTCATGGACTCCATATCTTCCGGTATACTCTTTGGTGTATTTGTAAGAAAAAAACATATTGTCATAACTAGATGCCAATCCAGACTTTCCTATAGTAGTCTTGTTCTTTGGATCAACTGCATAAAATATTTCGTCACTGTGTGAAAATAATTCAGAAAATGATTTATCATGTGCAGGCAGATTGAAATCACCGGCAAAAATAACATCATTTTCCTCACCATTTATCATTTGAAAGTAAGTATATGCGTCATCAGCAAACTTTCCTTCTGCTCGCCGATCTGATTTTCTTTTACCATATATAAAATGAGCTATTGCAAACGTAAAGTCAAATTCCCCTATCTTAAAATCAGCAGCATAAGGTTCTCGCGTAAACGGATTTTCACCTTGTTCGTCATAAAACCCATGGCTTTTTAGAAATGTTACCGAATCACTTTGCCAAATATATCCATAATATTCTTTATACCTACTATTTCCGACTTTTTTATCTGAAATGTGATACTCCCAATCAGTTTTAGTTAACTTTTCCAACTCTTTTTCGAGTTTTTTTAGTCCATCTTCTTTCATTACTTCTTGTAATCCTATCAAATCAAAGTATGCAATGACTTCTGCAGTTTTTCTATAATCCTTCCCTTTCCATCCCAGGTGAAGGGTATTAAAGCTCGCAACTAAAGCAGTTGGTCGAGCTACTACGTTTATTGATGCAGTTGTATATATTAGTATACATATAATTAATATTTTTTTAAGCTTATTAGTAATCATTTGCGTTCCTTTCTATTGGAATTGATATTATAAATTTCGTACCTCGTCCTAGTTCAGATGACACATCAATATTTCCACCATATTTCTTTAGTATTTCCTTGGAGTTATGCAAACCAATACCAGTCCCACGTATTTCCTGCTTTGTTGTGAAACCAAAACTAAATATTTTTTCAAGATATTCTTGTTTTATCCCACTACCGTTATCCTCTATTAATATAAAAATGGTTTTCTCTTTTTCATAAGTTTTTATTCTTATTTTACCATCTTCTATGTCCTTTAAATCAATGGCCTCATACGAGTTTTTGACTAGATTTCCTATTAATTGAAATATCTGTGATTTATCACATAGTAATTTTGGTATGTTATGTTTTTCAAAGTCAAGTGTTATGTCTCTTTTTTGGATAGAAGGAATGTATATTTCTAAAACTTCACTTATTATTTCATTTAGATCATTATAATCTTCTGTACCCAAGCTTCCAATAAAGCTTTTCTGAAGTTGTACTATTTCTTTTAGATGTGTCACTTTTTTTTGAAGAAAAGTGAAATTATTTTTGACAATATCCCCAAACTCTTCCAATGTTTCAATTATCCTGGGCAATGCTAAAGCTATCTTTTCAACGCTCTTATCTTCTTTGGAATATTCCATTAGTTTTTTGTAGACTATTTCCTTAAAAAATCTAACCCCTACATCTGACTTTGGAAACTGTACTATTAGTTCTTCAAGATTCAAATCAATCACATTAACTACATTGCCTATATTATGAATTATCCCTGAAGTTACCTCCACTAGACCTCTATTATATGCATCTTCAATCAATTTTTCTTGCTGTTCTTTTATTTTTTTATTTGCCCTAATTATTTCCCGGGTTCTGATTTCCACTTTTTCTTCCAGATTCTTTGCGTACTCCTCCAAAGTATTTTGCAACTTTTTGGTCTCAGTAATATCCTTGATAACTACCTGTACATACAAAAAATCATATTCCATTGGTATTACAGAAATTATAACATACTTTTGAAGCAATTCTAAATATGTCTCGTAGTTATATAGTAATTCTCGATGCTCAATTTTTGAAAATATCTTTTCAATATCATTCATTGAAAAGATATCAGTAATATCCAAATCAGTTATTTGAAAGCTAGTTTTACTTATGAAATTTAAAAACTCTCGATTAAATTCTTCTATTTTTTTTGATTCTAAATTCAAAATAAACATACTGTCTGGAGCATAGTTAAAGATGTTCCGGTATTTGTTTTCTGATACTTCAAGGCCTGTTAAAGTGTCCGCCAGTGTTTCATTTATTGATATCATTTGATTATAGGCTGCTTCTAGTTCTGTGCTTTTATCTTTTACGTCCTCTATATATTTTGTGTTCTCATTCATAGTTTTTTCCAAATTTTCGATCATTCGATTGAAATATCGTTCAATCAGCTTAAACTCATCGTTTTTTTTCAGTCGCAAACGAAATAAAAAGTCGCCATTATCTACTTTTTTAAGTCCATTTACTATTTTTGCAACAGGAGAATAAATTATTTTTGATACAAAATATATCATTGCAAAAATTATAAAGATCAGCAAACTTATGAATACAAAAAATCTAAATTCCATTCTATTTGTTGAATTTTTTATGTCTTGCTTTGTATAGACTACTTCTATTTTTCCGGTTTTGACTCCATTTTTTATTATCTCCAGTGTATGTGCTTGTTTATATATATCTGCTACCGAATAGTCTTTTTTATCTGAAAAAAGAAGGTCTCCACGGTCATTATATACTCGTATGCTATATATATATTCATCATTAAAAAATGCCTCACAATTGCTTACCAACCAATTGTTGTAATAATGCCATAGAGGTTCACTTAAGACTTTTACCATGACTGCATTAGTTGATTCTATTTTATTTTCAAATGTTTTTAGTTTCGTTGCATTTTCTGAGCTTATAAAATAGTACGTTAGTAAAAAAAGTAGAATAAGCGAAGGTAAAAAAATGTTTATGAGTATTTTATTTTTTATTTTCATTTTACCCGCCCCTTAATTTTGAAATCAAAAGAATTATTTTCTAAGTTCAATAATTCTTTTGGCTGTTTTTACGGCACTTACTGCATCTTTTGAATAATAAATACCCATACTTTCTGCAAATTCTGGAGTTACAACGGCTCCACCTACCATTATATCAACATCGATATTTTTATCTCTTATTATTTGAATTGTCCTTTTCATTTCTAGCATCGTTGTAGTCATTAGAGCACTTAGCGCAACTATATCTGCATTTTCATTTAGTATAGTGTCGGCTATTTTATTAGCATCGACATCTTTCCCCAAATCAATAACTTCAAAACCATTATTTTCGAGTAAGACTGAGACAATATTTTTTCCAATATCATGAATATCGTTTTTTACTGTTGCTATCACTATCTTAGCTATACTATCTTTTTTTATATTTCCTAGTTCTTTTTCGAGAATACTTACACCTTTTTTCATTGTATCTGCTGACATAATAAGTTGCGGCAAAAAATATATTCCCTTATCATACAAGCTACCTACTTCGGTGATTGCAGGGATAAGTATTCCGTTTATTATTTCAAATGCACTTTTATTTTCAGCTGCTTTGTATTCACTTAGATATGTTTCTATGTCTTCTAGCTCACCTTTTACTATGCACTTATATAGTTTTTCTTTTGGATTTAGCTCTAGTTCGGGTTTGCTAAATGTATTTTTTTGCTCTGATTCTCTGTTGATACTGTAGTCAATATAGCGTTCTGCATTTTTATCTCGATTTGTAAGTACACAAGCAGCCATAAGAGCATTTTTTAATTCCTCGCTCATTGGATTTATTATCGGCATATCCAAGCCTGCTGCTATGCACATCGATAAAAAAGTAGCATTAATGTGTTTTCGGTTTGGAAGTCCAAAAGAAATATTACTCAAACCTATAGTTGTATTAACTCCTAAAGTTTTTACCATCTCTATTGCCTTTATAGTCTCCATAACTCGTTCTTGTTCCGCTGATGCAGTCAGTACCAATGTATCTATGAATATATCCTTTTTTTTGATCCCGTAACTTATTGCGGTATCTACAATTTTTTTGGCAATTTCAAACCGCTCCTCTGCTGTTGGTGGTATTCCATTTTCATCTAAAGTAAGTCCAAGGACGCCTGCTCCATACTTTTTGACAATTGGTAGTATCTTATGAAGACTTTTTTCTTTTCCCATTACCGAATTGACAAATGCTTTTCCACTATAAGCCTTCAATCCGGCTTCCAAAGCATTTATATCAGTGGTATCTATCGAAAGAGGGACATTTACCACATTTTCTATAGCCATTACAGCTTTCTTCATCATTTTTGCTTCATCAATTGTTCCTAAGCCAACATTGACATCTAGCATATCTGCACCTGCTTCTACTTGTGCCAAAGCTTCTTTTCGAATCATAGTCGTTCTATACTCAGCAATGTCAGCTTTTATACGCTTTAATGCGTTGGGATTTATTCGCTCTCCTAGCATTCGTACCATTTTTGGATATCCTATACTTGTGATCTGACTTCTTGATGCAAAATATGAAAATTTTTCGTATTCAGTTGTGTCTCTTTGCTTTGGTTTAAGTGATCTAAAATGATCAGCAAAACATCTTATATGCTCAGGACTAGTACCACAACATCCACCCATAATAGATACTCCCAATTCATAAAACTGTTTATAAAATTCTAGCATATATTCTGGAGTTGCATCAAAAACTGTTTTATCGCCTACCAACTTTGGCAAGCCTGCATTCGATTGCACAAATAGTCGTGTTGATGAATATTTGGCTATTTCTTTTACAAAATCTAGCAATCTAGCAGGTCCGACACTACAGTTTACACCAATAGCATCTAGATCAAAACTATCTAATATGACTGCTGCAGTTTTAGGATCAGTTCCCGTAACACTTCGTCCATCATCTTGAAAAGTCATTGATGCAATAATAGGTACCTCTAAATTTTCCTTGAATGCCATAATTGCAGCTTTCATTTCTTTTATATCAGTCATTGTCTCTATAATTATGCCATCGACATCAGTTTTTGCTAATATACTAGCCTGTTCGAAGAAGACCTCATATACTTCCTCGAAGCTTGCCTTTCCTGTAGGCTCTATCAATTTCCCTGTGGAACTAATTGATGCAAATACTTTTGCTTTATTTCCAGCTATTTTTTTGGCTTGCTCAATAGCCTTGCTGTTTATCTCTATTATTTTATCTTCTAATTCAAATTCTTCTAATTTTGATCTATTTGCCCCAAAAGTATTTGCTGATATCACATCCGAGCCAGCTTCTACATAAGATGCATATACTTTTTCAATTAAATCTGAATTTTCTATATTCAAAAGTTCAGGACAGTACCCGGGTTTCATTCCATACTTTTGAAGCTCTGTTCCTGTGGCTCCATCGAGGAACAATATTGAATCTTTTAACTTATCGTAAAACCACTTTTTTTTCAAATTTTTCACCTCTTAAAAATTGTTAGGCCGCATTTAATTCTGCGGCCAGTTGAGTTAAATATTATATTTGTGATACATCTTTAGCTATCTACTTAGTTCTTTCCAAGTACTCCCCAGTTCTAGTATCTATTTTTATTTTTTCACCCATTTCGATAAACAAAGGTACTTGTAGCTCATAACCGCTCGAAATAGTGGCTGGTTTTGTAGCTCT
>CAZDNU010000490.1:0-6296 GCA_964506865.1 uncultured Fusobacteriales bacterium
CCCTCAATTAATTTGGATTTTTCCAAGGCAGATATTTCCTCTTTATATTCTTTTAGAAAATTTATATAATTTCTTACTTTGAAAAAATTTATTTTATAAAATTCTTTTAAAGTCCTGTTTGGATTGTTTTTCAAGTCCTTTATCATTTTTTTTACTACAATTTTGTGGATACTATCTGTAAAATTCAATGTGGGTGCTACAAATATTGCTTTCTCCACATCATATTTTTCAATAAATTTACTTGCTAATAAAGTGCCCATTGACCAAGCCAAAATTATAGTTTTTTTGCTTTTAGCCAAGATACTTTCGATATAATCCAAATCCAATGTATCAATGTATATCTTTTCATATCCCGCAACATTATATTCGTCATACATTTTTTCAAAAGTTCCCCAACCAGGAAAAATAAGAAAGCTTTTTTTATCTCTGTCCATATCGATCCTTTCTAGTTTTCTTTATAAAGGTTGTTTTGCTTTATATACGTCTCTATTGACTCCGGAATCATATATTTTATGCTTTTATTTTTTCTAATTCGATCACGTATATGACTCGAAGAAATCTCAATTAATGGATTATTTGCCAAAATTATATTTTCATGAGTACTCTTATAGTTGTAGTTTGCTCGTTGAAACACTAAAATTTTTGCAAGCTTTACTAACTCTTCATAATTTTTCCATTTATGGATATAGTCTGCAGAGTCTTCTCCTACTATTTCATATATTTCATCATTTGGATATTTTTTTTTTAGTGCTCGTAACGTATCTATTGTATATGATTTCTGATTTGATCTTATCTCTATATCTGATATATCAAAGTTTTCATTATTTTTTATTGCTATTTCTACCATTTTATATCGCACCGAAGCCTTCAAAAGATTGTTTGCTCTGTGAGATGGGGTCCCTACAGGTACAAATATGACCTTATCAATAGAAAATTCATCTCTTAAATATTCAGCAAGCAATAAATGCCCATTATGGATAGGATTAAAACTCCCTCCAAATATTGCTATTTTCATATTTCACCCTCGTTATGTCGTACAATAAGTTCTATTACATCTTCAACAGCTTTTGACTTTATAAGCTCATTTCGAAATACTCCATCTCTGAAATTTTTGGATATACTCGACAAAAGATTTAAATACTCATTATTTTTTTCTTTTGGGGCTACTATCATTATCACCACTTCTACTTTTTCTCCATCAGGTGTATTAAATTCTATTGGTGTTTTCAAGATAGATATCGCCATGGCTACGTCACTTATTGACTCACATCTCGCATGTGGCACTGCAATACCTCGTCCAATCCCTGTTGTACCAATCTCTTCTCGTTTTATTATTTTTTCGTATACTTCATCAGGGTCTATTTCCATTTCTCCATTTTCTGAAATTGTATCTACCATTTTTTTCAAGATATCATCTTTTGCCACTGCATTTGTTTCAAAAATAATTAGCTTATTGTTTAAATATGAAATCATTATACAACCTCCTATTAGCTATGTGCTTTTACAGCTATTTTCTATATTTTGATATTCGCAATTTGCCATTATTCTGAATATAATTTTTCAATATTATCCCCATAAATGATTTTTGTTTCTCTGTGTCTTTTTTTTGAGAAAATACCTCTACCTTTATTCCAATATCAGAGTAATTGTTATAAAGCAAAGCCTCTGCACTATTTTTTGATTCGTTGGTCTGATTGAGATATTCTATATCCAAAACTTTTTTTCCTTTATTTGCAATACTTAAGTAATCCGGTTGAAATTCTGATTCTATTTTCAAATATTCAGCATCTTCTGAAAACTCATATGATACTTCTAGCCCATCTTCAAAAAAACTTATCTCTTTGGAAAAGTCTCCTGTTTCAAATAACAATTGTTCATCTTCTGTAATCCTATAATTCATATCGTAGTTGTATATTTTTTCTTCTATAATTTCATCTTTGCTGTTTCGTTTTCCTAGCATTGAATTTAGCGCCTTATATCTTACATAATACTCTGTACTGTTTATATAGTCAAGTAAATCTTTTTCCGGAGCTAAAAATCTAACATAGTGTCTAAAATCAAAGGCTGGCAAAAGTATGTTATTGTCATAATACGGATAATTGTTATTTGTTCCCAATTCACCACCAACTAATTCTATACCTGTTGCCATGTCATACCATGTTAGCAATCTTCCCCCTCTAGCTTTAGAAAACACATAGTAATTTTTATTTTTTACAACTACAATCTCTTTTATATTATCATTATTTACATCTTTTTCATATATTCCTTCACTGTAATTTTCTATTCGCTCTATAGCATCTATTACTACATTCACTAACTTTACATTTTCCCAAGTTTCATATTTTCTCTTATAAGCCCAATCCTCGTCTGTTCCACTTATTCCTGTACATCCAAATTCATATTGGTGTGATAAATAGATCTCTTTTGCTAAATCAATTAAATTTCTTATAGCAACATTCTCGCTAGTTTCGTATTTCATTATTTTTTCTTGATACTTCATGTATTCTTGTCGGTAATGTGATAATTTAGGTGAGGTCTCATTGAAATCAAACCAGTTTTTATATCCTCGTTCCGAATAATGACCTATCCCCATAGCTGCTTTATTCATCCAGGTAGCTACTCCATCCACAATTGGATTTATATCCTCTTTTACATTTTCTTTTTTCATATATTCACTATATTTTACTAGCTCTATCCAATCTTTTTTTTCTAATTCCGTTAACAACGTTTCTAAATTTATAAAGTCATATTCCGGAGTATGCGCATCACGCAGATCCCATAAACCAGTGGCTTCCGCATCTTCTGCATAATTCAATAAAAATTTATTTTCTTTATCTTTTTTATATATCTCCCTCATATACAAGAATAAATTTTTGTAGCTTTTATGTTCTGGTGACAATTTTGCCGCTTTATCTTTTCTCAGTTCTTCATAATCTCCTGCATCTATAGCGCTATTAAATTTTGGTAAAAATTCAAAATCATCATTTATAATAAATAAATTTCCATTATCAGTAGTCCTTAAAAAATATTCTGAAAACTTAGTACCGCTTCTTTTTAGTATATGGTCTTCTACAAAAGTGTATTTATAACCATACTCTTGCATTAATTTTCCTAAATCCTGCCTCCACGTCCTTTCTGGATTCCAAAATCCTACAGGCTCTACAGCAAATACATCTTTTATTATCTCTTTGTGCCGTTCAATTTGCCATCTATTTGACTTTTCATCTGTGGAGTACATTACGTTTTGTGCGTAGGTACTTCCTAGTATCTCAAACTGACCATCCTCTATACCCTCTCTTATCAGTTGCAGAGTTTCCTCATTATACCAAAGCAAATCTTGTATTAAAGTCCCGGATATATGTATATTAAATTTTAATTTCGGATGTTTTCTTAGTGTCTTTATAAGTCTATGGTATGATGCTTTGTCCGCAATATCAGAAAAAGGATAGTGACCTTGATTTAGGTGGAAAAGCAAGCCTACTTTTAACTTTCGATTATCAATTACTGTATTTGCTACTTTTACATTTTTATAATATTGTTTTCGAAAGTATTCTCCGATCCCTGCCAAAAATATTAAAGCCAACGCAAGAAAAAATAGTTTTTTAAAACCGTCATATACATAGTCTTTTGTCCTCGAATTATCCTCATAATCTTCAGAATTGCTAACTATACCCTCAAATATATCTTGGCTTTCTTTTTCTTCAAATCTCGAAAATTGAATAGTACGTATCAGTTTGTCCACATCTTCTTTTTCTTCCTCATTTTTTGCATTTTCTTTAGCTTTCTCTAAATTTTCAAGTGCTTTTTCATAATTGCGTTCAACCTGTGCTTCCTCTGAAAGCTTTAGATGGATATCAAACAAGGTTTTATTACATACGTTACATTTATTTTTTTCTATCTCATTTCCACATTTAGGACATTTCAAGTTATTTTACCGCTACCTTTAGAAAAATAACGGTCTTCACCACCTTTCTATAAATACATAAAATTTAAGATAAACATTCAAACAAAGTTAACATTTTTTATTTGGATAAAATTAAAAATAAATTATTTCTAAGACTTTCGGAAAGATCAACTGTCAGATTGCTTGAAAAATTCTTCTTTTCAGCTAATATAAAATAAGCTTTTATAAGTAAATAAGGTACAATCTTTGTATTATCGTTTTTTATATACTCCCCTAATGCTAATGTGTATGTGCTTACTTTCATTCCCCATTCTGTATTTGTATTTACTTTTTCTACTTTTAGTCTGTCCTTAAAGTGCGCAAAACTTTCTGCTAATTTTTCTTTATTTTCCACTAAGTCTTGGATGTTTTCATAAATATAATTCACTTTTTCACTATAAGGAAAATCACTTGATACCTTATTATTTTCAATTATTGTTTTGTATACATAGTTTTCGGCACTTTCCAATGATAAAAAATATACTGCTGTATAAAATGGAAAAATATAATTTTTTCGACTACCTATTTTTTCTATAAATTTTTTTGAAATTATAGCATACAGCCCATTGTAAACGCTTACATCGCTTATTAGCGAATGCCTTAGCAAGATCTCATAAAATAGTTCCTTTTCTCGTAGCAACAACTCTTTTCCATATCTAAGTGCATATTTACCTTCGCCTTTTTGCAAAGTTTTAAAAAACTTTTTCCCAAGCTCTTCTTTTTCTACATTGCTAAGTCTATCTATTTTTTTTATTTTTTTAGTTTTATCTATATGAATATTCTCATATAATTCACGCAAATATTCTATATTTTTTTTGTCCTCATTTAATAAATAAGCAGCAAATAAGGCGTTGTTTATTTCTTTACTCTTTATTTCTCCATTATAATCTATATACTTGTATCTATCTAGGTTTACATATGGCAATAATTGCTCTAAAAACTTAGTAAATTCTGTATTCTCGTAGTATTCCTTAAACTTATCCCAATTTTCAAGTAGTTCTTTCTCTAAAAACATCATCACACCCCAATATTTCAAATTTTATACTCAAAACATAAAATTTGTCTTTATTTGTATATATTTCCGGTAATTTCACCATATCCTTTTCTGTTATCAACACCATATCTATTTTTTTATCATTTACTATATTTTCTATAATTTCAAAGTCATCATTTGCAAAGTATGAATGATCAGGTTTTGTATACATTTCTATATATTTTGGTGCAAATTTTTCTACTGTATTTCTAAAATTTTTTGGATTTGCAATAGAAGTAAAAAGCAATACTTTCTTATCTCTTATATTTTCCAAATCACAAACCTTCTCTGTTTGCATATTTTTTATATTATCAGGTGCATGAATAGCTTTAAAAACAGGCTTTTTATACTTTTTCAAGTGGTCTTCTATTGTGTCTATCTTTTCTTTTTCCACTAGATCACTTTTGCTTATTATAAAATAGTCTGCTCGATTCAATCCGTTCAAAGATTCACGTAACTGACCCTCCGGCAAAAGCTTAAACTCTCCAAACGGGTTACCTGCGTCTATAAGTATTATATTTTTATCACGATGCAATCTTCTATGCTGAAACCCATCATCTAATATTATTACCTGGCTAGCAAATTTATCTTTTGCCAATGATGCGGCCTTGTATCTATCTCGACCTACTATCACCGGATTTATTAACTTTTTGGCATGAAGAAAAGATTCATCACCTGATTCCTCTACTTTTGCCAAAATATTTTTTCCATCTGATACTATAAGAGGATCATACTTTCGTTTTCCTTTGTAGCCTCTAGAAACCACAGCTGTTTTTTTTCCTTTTGCTGTAAAATATCGTGCAAAATATTGTACAGCAGGAGTTTTGCCTGTGCCTCCTACTGTTATATTTCCTATACATATTACTGTTGCATCTATTTTTTTTATTTTTAATACACCCTTATCATATAGATAATTTCTAAACAAAGTAATTATATGATAAAGATACGCTAATATCCTCATTTTTTTCTCCATTTTTTCTTAAATATTCTGTATTATAGCATATGACTTTCATTATTTCAATCATTGATTATATCCTCACGAATTCTATTTATAGCTGCACTTATCTCATATCTTCTTGCTAGTACTAAATTTCCACTTTCACTGCCAATTAATTCACTTATATTTTTATTTTTTAGTGCTTTTTCAAAGTCTAGCAATATAGATTCCAAGTCCTTATCTTCTGTTATATTACTTTTTGTCAAAAGTTTTTTTATACTTTCTCCTATAAAACTTGTTTGTCCATTTTCCACAATTTGTTCTACATTTCTTAAATCTATTTCACTATAGCCTAATCGTACTTCATCAGTATCCCTGCTTTT
>CAZDNU010000491.1:0-5660 GCA_964506865.1 uncultured Fusobacteriales bacterium
GCGGTGAATATAATTTTGCACAGTGAAGAAGTAGAAATAATAGATTCACATAAAAATAAAATAAAAATTGAAACGAAGAGAATAAATCGAGTAGTATCACTTGCTCCTAATATAGGTGAGATAATATATGCATTAAATGCGAATATGAAATTGGTTGGGCGAACTAATTACTGTGACTTCCCAGCGGAGATAAAAGAAATTGAGTCGGTAGGAGAGATTATGACTCCATCTTTTGAAAAAATACTGTCTTTGAATCCAAATCTAGTAATAGCTTCAAATCATACCACCTATAAGACATATAAAAAAATAAAAGATCATGGAATAGATATATTAGTTTTGGATGATATAGAAACAATAGACGACATATATGAAGTTATAAATAAACTTGGAAAAATATTAGATAGAAAAGAGAATGCAAAAGCTTTGAATGATAAATTGCAAAAGAAAATATCTACTATACAAGCAAAGAAAAAAAATAATATAAAAGTATACTATATGTTAAGTTATGGTCGGAGTGGTGACTATACAGCAGGGGGCGATACTTTTGTGGGAAATATAATCTCAATTAGTGGGGCAATAAATGTAGCAGAAAATTTAAAGGGTTGGAAGTATAGTATAGAAAAAATCTTGATAAATGATCCGGATGTTATATTATACTCGTCTGAATATATCGATATAGAAAAATTGAAACAAGAAAATATATATAAAGATATGCGTGCAATAAAAAACAATAATATATACAAAATAGAAGAAGATATTTTGGTAAGACCGGGGCCACGTATTTGGAAAGGTGTAAAAGCGATACAAGAGATCCTATACAGATACAATGAAAAATAAACTTGAACTTAATTCAGTAGGAGTATTAGCTCCAATCGAAGACAAAAAAGATGATAGGTGAAAAAATGAAAAATAGAAAACTATGTTTTGTAATAGCAATAATTTTATTGCTATTTTTGGCACTTATATCAATAAAATTTGGAAACTTAAAAATAAGTTTTAGAGAAACATTTGAAATTTTATTTTTGCGACAAGATATAAATATAGTAAATTATACAATAATAAATAATTTAAGAGTACCAAGGATTATTATGGCTATATTAGTAGGAGGAAGTTTGGCTGTAGTTGGAAATGTATTTCAAGGTATATTTCGAAATCCAATGGCAGATCCTTTTATAATAGGGACTTCTTCAGGAGCGGCCTTGGGGGCAAGCATAGCTATTAGTTTTTTTGGAAATGCATACTTTATATTTCGAATAGGATCTATTACTGTAATGGCATTTTTAGGTGCGCTGCTAGCTACTGTATTAGCGTATAGGATAGCAAGAGAAAAAAACAAAGTACCAGTAAATAATTTACTTATTTCGGGGATAGCTGTGAATTTTTTGTTTTCAGCGCTTGTATCGTTTATCATGATATACAAGCGAGAAACAATAGATGAGATTGTTTTGTGGCTTATGGGTAGCCTTTATTTAAGTTCATGGCAAGATTTAGGGGTAAACCTTCCAATTGTATTTGGATTGATAATTATAATTTATACATATTCTAAAGAATTAAACATGATACTGATAGGAGAAGAAGAAGCACAATCTATGGGAGTCGATGTAAACAAAATTAAAAAAATAATGTTGGTATTTTCTGCACTTATAATTAGTATAATAGTATCAATCAGTGGTATAATAGGGTTTGTAGGGATGATGGTACCACATATATCAAAATACCTCATAAAAACATCAGATTATAGGTATACAATTCCGCTAAACTTTTTATTTGGTGCGTCATTAATGCTGATATCAGATACTATAGCTAGATCAGTAATGGAAAATTCGGAAATACCAGTAGGGATAGTCACGTCTATAATAGGAGCAATTTACTTTATGTACCTTATCAATTTAAACAAAAAGAGGTTTTGAAATGGATATAATAAAAATAAATAATTTAAGTCTTAGTTATGGCATGGCAAAAGTTATAGATGATTTGAATATAAAATTTAAAAAAGGTGAATTTTGTATACTTAGCGGACCAAATGGAGCTGGAAAAAGTACATTGTTAAAAGCTATATTGAAATTTATAGAAATAAAAAAGGGAACGCTGTACTTAGAAGATATAGATATTTTGGAAATACCTCAAAATGAAATGGCCAAAAAGATAGCGTATGTAAGTCAGAATGTAAACTTTGATGTTGAATTTAGCGTGTTTGATGTTATAAGTATGGGACGATATCCATATAGAAAAGAGTTCTTCACCTTATCTTCTAAGGACAAAGAGATCATAAAAAAATATATGAAACTAAGTAATTCTTGGCAACTAAAAGATAGAAATTTTAATAGTTTAAGTAGTGGAGAAAAGCAAAGAGTAATAATAACTCGCGCACTAGTACAAGACACTGATATAATCATACTAGATGAGCCACTTTCAAATCTGGATATATACTACAAAGTGGAGTTTATGGATTTGCTTAAATATTTAAATGAAAACTATAAAAAGACTATATTGTTGGTATTGCATGATATAAATATGATAATGCAGTATCCTACTAGAGTAATATTTCTACAAAATGGGAAAGTATTTTATGATGGACCAAGTCAATATATAGCTAAGAATGAGATATTGGAAAAATTATATAAGATAAAATTTAATAAGATAAAAATAGAAAATAGTGAATATCTATTTCCAGAAAAAGGTCAATTTTGTTTTGATGAGAAAGGAGTAAAAAATTGAATATAAGTATAGAAAATATAAAAAAAATATTGGAAGAAGCACTAAGGGGAAATGAATTTAGTGAAATATACTATGAAAATAGCACAACAAACAAAATAATTTTGGAAGATTCAAAAATAAACAAGCTAGATACAGGGATAGGTGTGGGTGTCGGAATACGTATAGTAAATGGAGAAAAAACAATTTATGGACATACAAATAACGTCACATACCAAGGTTTGATGGAACTAGCTCAAAAATTGAATATAATAAATAAAGATAAAGAAAAAATTAAAATCAATTCTGATTATAAGATGGAAAAAGCAAAATCTGATATAAAAAAAACATATAATCAAGTAGAGATAGAACGAAAAATAGAATTACTAAAAAATGGTGATAAACTTGCAAGAGAAATCACTGAAAAAGAGATAGTACAAGTAAGTGCTATCTATTCTGATACAACAAAAGAAATATTTATAATAAATAGTGAAGGAAAATATGTTTCCGAAATAATAAATAGGGGAATACTTCGATATAGTGTAATACTAAAAGAAGAAAAAAATGTGCAAACAGGATATGCATCAACAGGAACATCGCTTGGATTTGAACATTTTGAAGGAAATAAGTATGAGGACTTGGTGAGAGAAGCAGTGAGAAGTGCCGAAGTAATGTTATCGGCAAAACCTTCTATATCTGGAAAAATGAATGTAATAATAGCCGGTAAAGCAGGCGGCACCATGATACATGAGGCGTGTGGACATGGATTGGAGCTAGACCTAGTACAAGATGAAATATCAATATATAAAGGGAAAATGGATAAAAAAGTAGCTAACAAAAAAGTAAGCGTAATAGATAGTGGAATAGAACCTGGCTTATTTGGGACGACTTTTTATGATGGTGAGGGAAATAAAACTAAAAAAAATATATTAATCGAAAAGGGAATATTGAAAAAGTATATGAATAATTATATAACCGGCAAAAAAGAGAATTTGGAGATAAGTGGAAATGGAAGAAGGCAGAGCTATAAAAGTATGCCTATTCCAAGAATGACAAACACGTATATAGCACCAGGAAATGATAAGCTAGAAGATATGTTAAAACAAATAGATAGAGGAGTTTATGTAAGCAAGATGGGTGGAGGACAAGTAGATACAATCACAGGAGACTTTGTTTTTACTGCTATAGAATCTTACTTGGTAGAAAATGGAGAGATAAAATATCCATTAAAAAATATAACTTTAACAGGAAATGGAAAAGATGTTTTACATAATATAACAGCGGTATCAGATGATCTTTGCTTTATAATTGGTACATGTGGTAAGGCAGGACAAGGGGTCCCAGTAACTACAGGTCAGCCTACTATTATGATCAAAGATATAATTGTGGGAGGAATGGAGTAAATCTGTATCCAAAATCAAATCGCTATATATCTGTGCTCGAACAAATCTGTGCAAATCCGTGTCAAAAAATTTAAAAATATAATTAGACACGGATTACACTGATAAAAGGCGGATATACATAAATAATAGAGTAAAAATCAAAATAAACAGGGCGCACACAGGTTCGCCCCTACTAGAACTTTATTGAATAATATGTATGTGGCGACCGGCACCATTTAATATTTTGTTGCCTGTCACCCAAAATCGGTAAAAAATAAAAAGAGGTGAAAAAGATGTGTAAAATAAATCCACGAGTAGACTTTGCATTTAAGAAATTATTTGGAGTAGAAGAAAACAAAGACCTACTGATAGACTTAATAAATTCAATAGTATCTGATGAGGATAGAGTAGCCGATATACAAATACTAAATCCATACAGTGTAAAAAACTTCAAAACAGATAAATTATCTATAATGGATATAAAAGCAAAAGCAGTAAATGGTAAGTTGTATAATATAGAGATGCAGATAGCAGACCAAGATTATTTTGATAAAAGAGCATTATACTATTGGGCCAGATTATATTCAGGACAATTATTTTCAGGTATAAATTATGATAAATTAGACAAGGCTATATGCATAAATATACTCAACTTTAATTGTTTAGATGAGGAAGAATATCATAATATATATAAGATACAAAATTTAAAAACTGGCAAGCAATTTATAGATGATTTAGAAATACATTTTATAGAGATAGAGAAATATGATGAAAATATGAGTACTATGCTGGATAAATGGGTAAATTTTTTGAAAAAAGCAGGTTATTATAGTACAAAAGAGCTCCCGAAAGAATTGGAAGAGGTAAATACTATAAAAAAAGCAGTGGAATTATTAGAAAATATGAGCTTCACAGAAGACGAAAGAGACAATTATGAAGCTAGACTAAAGTGGTTGCGAGATGAAGAGATGGCTCTAAAAACAGCAGAACGAAAAGGGATTGAACAAGGGATTGAACAAGGGATTAAACAAAGTAGAATGGAGATTGCTAAAAACTTATTGGATATTTTAGACAATAAGATAATTTCAGAAAAAACAGGCTTAAGTATAGAAGAGATAGAAAAGTTAAGAAAATAAGAAAAAAGGTGAGAATTATATGGATAAAGATAAAAATAAGAGATGGAAACAAAGGTTTGAAAATTTTGAAAAAGTATATAAGTTAATTGAAAAATATTCAGAAAAAAAAGATATGACAGAAATTGAAAGAGCTGGAATGATTCAGTTTTTTGAGATGGGATTCGAATTAGCATGGAAAACAATAAAGGATTATTTAGAATTTTTAGGATTTGTAGTAAAAAGTCCTAGAGAGTATAAAAGAGGCATTTCGTATAGAAATAATTGATGATGGACATATATGGATGCAGGCATTGGAAAGTAGAAATATGACAGTTCATATGCATGATGAAAGATTAGCTCAAAAAATGCAAGAGGATATTATTAATATATATTTTCCTGAATTAAAAAAATTATATGAAAAATTAAAGGAAAAAATATGAAATATGGACTTAGAGAAGAAGATATAGAG
>CAZDNU010000492.1:0-2237 GCA_964506865.1 uncultured Fusobacteriales bacterium
TTTCATATCAAAAGCCAAATGGCATATCAAATCAAATTCATCTATATCTTTTCCAATTTCATCTTTCAATTCATCAAAAAAGATTCCTTTTTCTAACAATTCATCAATAATAGCTTGCTTTTTTTCTTCTGAATTCCATTTGTTTAAAAACTCATCTAAATTTGAAAATTGTTTTTTTAAGTTTTTTTTAGAATAATCAGTTAATGATTCACTAATTAATTTTCCGTTTCCATCAAGGTACTGAATTCTTTTATTTATTAAGGTAACTGATACATTATCAACATAAAACTTAATTCTTTTTCCTTTTTCCTCTTCTCCTCCTAATCCAAAATCTTCATTTCCATCATTACCAGCATTATATTCTACACCTTCTTCTGCAACACAATCCTCATCTGGATTTTCTTCTCCACCTGTATTATAACTTCCGTAACCGTCATCTTTAATTGGTTCTCCATCAAAATCAGGGTCAGCAAATAATCTACTAACACCTCTAAAGTCCATTATAGTAAAATAAGTTTTTCCATAATCTTCTCTTACTCTTGTTCCTCTACCAATAATTTGCTTAAACTCTGTCATAGATGAAATATTACTATCTAAAACTATCAATTTACAAGTTTTGGCATCTATTCCAGTTGTCATTAGTTTTGAAGTTGTTGTAATAACAGGGTATTTACAAGCTGGATCAATAAAATTATCTAGTTGTGCTTTTCCTTCATCGTTATCTCCTGTAATTCTCATAACATATTTAGGATTATCTTTTGTTAAATCGCTATTTAGGTTATTTAATTCTTGTCTCATTCTTTCAGCATGGTCTATATCTACACAAAAAACTATAGTTTTTGAAAATCTATCTGTACTTTTTAGAAATTCTGTTACCTTTTGTGCTACTAATTTAGTTCTCTCTTCTAAAATTAAGTTTTTATCAAAATCTGATACATTATATTCTCTATCTTCAATTACATTTCCATACTTATCTGTTTGATTGTTTTCAGGTCTAAATCCCATTAAGTCTTTATCTAAGCCTAACCTAATAACTTTATAAGGTGCTAAAAATCCATCTTGAATTCCTTGTTTTAATGAATATGTATAAATTGGTTCTCCAAAATAATCAATATTACTTACATCTTTAGTTTCTTTTGGAGTAGCAGTTAAACCAATATGAGTAGCTTTTGAAAAATAGTTTAAAATTTCTCTCCAAGCACTATCCTCTCTTGCACTTCCTCTATGGCACTCATCTATAACGATTAAATCAAAGAAATCAGGACTATATTGTTTAAAAGCTTGTTGCCACTCTTCCGTTCCTGTCATACTTTGATATAATCCAAGATAAATTTCGTGTGCTTTACTTAACTTATTTCTATTTATTTTAATCATTTTATCATCAAATTCTTTAAAATCATTTGACATTGTTTGGTCAACTAATATATTTCTATCTGCTAAAAACAAGATTCTCTTTTTTCTTCTTGCTTTCCACAATCTATATATAATTTGAAAGGCTGTAAATGTTTTTCCTGTTCCTGTAGCCATTACTAATAAAATTCTGTCCTGTCCTTTTGCAACTGCTTCAACTGCTCTATTAATAGCAATTCTTTGATAGTATCTTGGTGATTTTGCTCCTAGTTTAAAAAAATAATCTTGAGTAATAAGTTCTTCTTGTTCCTCTTTAACAATTCCTTTAGCTAATTTATATCTCTTCCATAATTCTTCTGGTGAAGGAAATTCATTCATTTTCAATTCTTTCTCTAATCCAGTATTCATATCGTGTTCTAAAAATCAATCTCCATTACTAGAATAAACAAACGGAACATCTAATTGTTTTGCATACTTTAAACCTGCTGAATATTCAATAGCTTGTTGCATTCCATCAGCAATTGAATGTTTATTATCTTTTGCTTCAATTATAGCAATAGGTAAATTAGGTTTATAAAACAATAAATAATCTACTTTCTTCTTTTTTCCCCTTGTACTAACTTTTTTTCTAACTATAATTCTCCCATCAGTAAAAAAGTACTCTTCTCTCATTTGGTTTTGCAAATCCCAACCAGCATTTTTTATAGCAGGAGTAATAAATTTAGTACGAATATCTGTTTCAGTTAATTTCTTTTTATTCAATTACTATCACCTCAACTTTCTATATTAACATTTGAAGGTATATAGTGTCATTTGACCCAGGGATAATTATTTACCCCCATTTATTGCGTTATTTTCTTTTTTTCATAGTTAATAACTTTTTTATT
>CAZDNU010000493.1:0-2049 GCA_964506865.1 uncultured Fusobacteriales bacterium
AATCAAGATATAACTAAGTTAAGTGAAAACGAAATGAGAAAAGAAATACGTTGGAAAAAGATATCAATGGTATTTCAAGGTGCTATGACTTCGCTTACACCTGTTTATAAGATAAAAAAAATAATGCTGGAAACATTTTTATTGCATAAAAAAGTGAAAAAAAGAGATGCATTGCAGACAATAACCGAATACTTGAGATATGTCGGATTAGGAAAAGAAATATTGGAACGTTATCCACATCAATTATCAGGAGGACAAAAACAAAGAGTAGTAATAGCAATGGCGCTATTTTTAGAACCTAAAGTCGTAATATGCGATGAAGCGACTACAGCACTTGATGTGGTAGTTCAAGCACAAATTGTAAATCTTATAAAAAAATTGAAAAAAGATCTTGGAGTATCTTTTATATTTATAACCCATGATTTGGGAGTAGAATCAGAAGTGGCAGATCGTATTTGTGTCATGTATGCAGGCAAAATAGTAGAAATAGGAAAAAATTATCAAATTTATTCCACTGATGAAGAATATAGACGACATCCGTACACAGAAAAACTTCTAAAATCGACCCCACTGTTATACAAAGATCTAGAAAAACTCGATTTTATTGAAGGTACACCACCAGACCTTGGGAAACCCCTAAAGGGTTGCAGATTTTATGATAGGTGTCCGTATAAATTTGGGAAATGTAAAATTGAAGAGCCAAAATTACGTGAATCAGAAGATGGTCATAGTATAGCATGTTGGAGGGTTTGATTATGAGTGAAAATTTACTTCAAGTCAAAGACTTGAAAGTATGGTTTAAAAAACGAAAAAATATAAAAACCTTACTAAAAAAGGATCAATACATTAAAGCAGTTGATGGAATAAGCTTTAATATAAAAAAAGGTGAAGTTTTTGGAATAATAGGTGAGTCGGGATGTGGAAAAAGCACTTTGGCAAAAACAATAATGAATTTATGTAAAGCAAAAGAAGGCGCGATATATTTTGAGGAAAAAAACATAATAAATCAAAGCAGAAAAAAGCAAAAAGAATTAAAAAGAAAAATTCAAATGATATTTCAGGATCCATATTCAGCAATTAATCCTAGTTTTGATATTTATAAGGTTTTAGAAGAACCAATATTGATTCATAAAACCATAAAATCAAAACAAGACAGACGAAACAATATAATCGAAAAGTTAGAAAATGTAAAGTTAAATCCAGCGAAAACTTATTTGAATCGTTATCCGCATCAATTATCCGGAGGACAGCGTCAACGTATTGTTACTGCAAGAGCATTGATGTTAGGTCCAAAGTTTTTAATAGCAGACGAACCTGTATCAATGATAGACTTATCTACAAAAGCTGAAATATTGACAATGTTTAATGATTTAAAAGAAAAGTATGAATTGACTTACTTGTATATAACGCATGATTTGTCAACAGCACGGTATTTTACAGACAGAATAGCTGTGATGTATCTTGGGAAGATAGTAGAATTAGGAAAACCAAAGGATATAATCGAAGCTCCATGTCATCCATACACCAAAGCCTTGATAAAGGCAGTATGTGATCCTTCACCAAAGGACACAAATGAAATAAAAGATCTACCTATAAAAGGAGAGATATCGTCAGCTGAATCAATACCAAGTGGATGTAGATTTCACCCAAGATGCTTGTATGCAAATGATAAATGTAAAACAATTGAGCCAATGACAATAAAAAAAGAAAATGGGCATGAGGTGGCTTGCCACTTATGCGAAGAGGCAGATTAAATGCAGTGGGGAGACAAACGTTATAATAATCTAAATTTTTATTTGAAGCAGAAGTTTGATGAGAAAGTATATAAACTGTGCCTGGATGGAGGATTTTCTTGCCCGAACAGAGATGGGACGTTAAGCTATGATGCATGCATATTTTGCAATGAAAAAGGTGCAGGAGATTTTGCTGGATCAAGATTTCTTTCAATATCAGACCAAGCTGAGGAACAAAAAATATTACTCGCAAATAAGTGTAAGTCCAAAAAATATATAGCATATTTTCAAAATTTCACAAATACATATGACAGCA
>CAZDNU010000494.1:0-4200 GCA_964506865.1 uncultured Fusobacteriales bacterium
AGTATTTTCTGTATTTTGCTGTACCATCGAAGCCGATTCAGACAATGTAGATGCTGTCTCTTCTATAGAGCTAGCCTGCTCTGCACTACCTTCTGCCAACTGTTGACTTGAATCTGATAATTGTCCCGATGCAGAGGCTACCTGCAGCGACCCTTCTGTAAGATCTTTTACTACTTTAGTTATTGGTTTGGTTATTGATCTTATAATTACAAATGATAATATAGCACCAACAATTAAAGCTATCATCAATCCTGTTACCATTATTCCAGATGATACTATTAAGCTATTATTTGTCTCTTGTGCTATTCTTTCTGTATGATTTAAGCCAGCATCTGCTATAGACGCTGCTGCTGCTATTACATTTTGTCCCACAGTTGTTCTTTCTCCCGATATCCTTTCATTTTCGAGCCATGCGGCTAAAAATCCTTTCATTGCTGTTTCATAATTTTTTGTAGCTTTTTCTATTTTATCCAAACGAATTATATCTTCATTTAACTTGGTCATTCCCCTTACATTAGTAAGTTTTGATTCTATCTTAGGGAAAATTTCCATTCCTTCTTCCATAACTTTTGGAGCCCTAGTCGCTTGTGCTCGAAGGTTATTTACTCTTGCAGCATTTCCATAATCAATTATATCATTAATCCAGTTCATCTTGTTTTGTCTACGCAAAATTGCATTAGCATTTACTCCACTATCAAGCTCTTCTTCCATAAATTTATTTTGATTGTCTAAAAATTCAGAAGCTGCATCCATATAGTTCCGGGCAGCTATATCCATTTCTCCTCTTTCATTATCTAGTTTAGCAATACTTTTCACTGTACTATCCATTAGATTACTATAGTTATTTTTTTCATTTTCAAGTTTACGCAACTCATCATCCAATGCTTCTAATTGAGTTTGTGTATTATTTAGCCTTTTCCCTTTCTCAATAAACTCTTCTAATGCACTTAATTCCCGCTTAGCTTCATTATAAAATCCCACTTCAGACGTGTAGGCATAACCTCTCATTGCATACATCAGCCTATTAGCGGCTCCACGCAGGTCTGATCCCACAAGAACTTCTGGAACATAGTCGTTCACCAAATAGCTTGCCTGTCTACTAGACTTATTCATATTTACTACTGCTGTCATTCCCAATACAAAAACAATAAATAATATTGATGCAAACCCTAAAATTATTTTCGTACTCAATTTCATATTTTTCATGTTAAATGCCCCCTTATATTTTAATCTAAAAAATTAATTTCCCTTTACATTTACATTAAATATGTCCTTTTTGGTAAGTATCTGTATAATATCCAGTAGCATCAAAACTCGTTCTTTAAATTTTGCTATTCCCATTATAAAATTTTCCTCTATATTAGCAGTTTCGCTATCAAATTCCTCTATTTCACCATCACGTATATCTATAACTTCCGATACTGTATCCACTGCTATACCTATATTTTTTATCTTGTTGCCATTTGCTACCTCCACTACCACTATACAAGTCCTATCATTATACGCTATATCTTCCATGCCAAACTTCAACCGCAAATCTACTATAGGTACTATCTTACCTCGTAAATTTATTATTCCTTTTACATAAGCAGGAGTCTTTGGAACTGCCACTACTTCCATCATTCCCATTATCTCTTTTACCGTTTCTATTTTTACACCGTAATTTTCTTGACCTAAAGCAAAGCTCAAATACTTTCCTTTCAATACAATCCCCCCCTATCTATCCTAAAAACTCTTGCATTTCTGCCTCCAATTCCTCTTTTTTTATTGGCTTTAGCATATATGCATCTGCCCCTTTTTCAAAAGCCTTTTCCACATGAGATAACTCTCCAAGTACTGTTTGGATTATTATATATGTTGCCGTTTTTATGTTTTTTTCTTGCTCTATCTCTCTTATTTTTTCCAATACTTCCATTCCTGACATTCCCGGCATCATTATATCTAAAAATATCATATCGATTTTTTCAGATTCTTCATATACATTTAACGCCGCTTCTCCGCTTTCTACCAAAATACAATCCCCATATTTGCAAAGTAGTGTTTCCAAAAATTTTCTGTTTATAAAGTTGTCATCCACTATCATAATTTTCATTTTATCACTCTCTCTATCTTTTCAGATTAATAATCTTTACTTGTCAATAGCATTATCACTATTTTGTGTTCATTAAATTTTTCCAAAGTAGCTTTTGCGAAAAATTCGCTATTCAATTTTTTCTTTTCAAAATAAAAAGTCAATTTCCCATTATAATTGGCTTTTTTTAACAATAAATTTATCATCTCCTTTACTCTATTTATATTTTTTATATCAAAGATATCTATTGCATTTATCTGATTTATTTCTTCTTGACTATATCCTGATGTTTTCAAAAAATTATCATTTGCATCTAGTACCTGGCTCGGCAATCCATCATCTGTCAGACCAAAGATTATTACCGGTACCGGAATTTTTCTAAAAATAAATTTATAACGTTCTAATACCTGCATTACTATTTTTTGTCTTTTATATATTTTACTATTTTTTCTTTTTTCTATTTCTTCCTCATCAGCTTTCATTTTTTCTCCTCACAAAACATTTTAAATATTTTTTATACCTATATTATTACCTCATACTTTACTACTTTGTCAAATTCATTTATGTCTAATCACGATTTCTTTTTTTGTTTATATATTCAATAAAATTCCTATAACTTGATTTTATACTATATTTTTCTACAACCATATCATATAATTTCTTGATTTTTATATCTTTGTTCCTTTCCAAGGTTTCATCTATATATTTTTCCGCTTTGTCGAAAACGCTTTTCTTTTTTTTTAGGCTTTTTAGGTAATTCAAAAAATCTTCCTCCGGCATATTTATATACTTATATACCGTATCTCTGCTTATTCCTATAATTTGAGCTATGTTTGATATATTTACTCCTTCATTTTTTAATTTTTGTATCCGCTGATATACTACCCATTTTTTATCAAATAACATTGTTTGCCTCCTTATACAATTTTATTTTAGCATTTATAGACAAGGATAAAAAACGGAAAAATTGTGTAGTGACCGGCACCGTTTAATATTTTTGGTGCCTGTCACTCAAGAATCCTTATTTATCCAATTTATTGGGCGAATACATAGGTTCGCCCCTACATTAACAAGCATTTTATTCTCGTACGAGAAACAGGACTTGATTTTTTTCTTTTGTATCAAGACAAAAAGAGTTTGCTTTTTCTTCAGCAAAAAAGCTGACTACTAACAGTCAGCTTTTTAGATTAAATTATTTTTTGTATATTTTCAATTGAAAAGTCAAATTTTATTCCTGCTGTTTCATACAATTCCTTTACCGATACAGTATATCCTTTATTTAAAAATTCATTATATTTTTTCACTGTATCTTTCGGATTTTCTTTATAATTTTTGTACATAGCAAGAGCCCCTAATTGTGACATTGCATATTCTATATAATAAAAAGGCACCTCAAATATGTGCAATTGCTGTATCCACATTATCTTTTTATACTTCTCTAGTCCATCCCAGTCTACTCCACTAGAAAATCTATCCATAAGTTTTCCGAAGTATTCCTCTCTTTCCAAGGCTGTATGCTCAGGATTTGTATATATCCAATGTTGGAAAGCATCCACTATCATTACCCATGGAAATATCTTTAGAGCGCCTTCCAGTTGATCTGTTTTTGCTTTTTGCAAATCTGCTTTGTCATCATAATATTCGCTCCAGTAATCCATACTTATAAGTTCCATAGTCATAGATGCCAACTCAGCTACTTCACTTGGATAGCTTCTATCCCAAAGATACTTTAAATTTGCTGTGGCAAATGAGTGCATAGCATGTCCTGCCTCATGTGCTAATGTCACCATGTCAGAGTGAAGTCCTACTGAATTCATAAATATAAAAGCAGCTCCACTCTCTTCTAGTGGATAATTGTATCCACCAGGAGCCTTCCCTTTTCTATTTTCCAAATCCAAGTACCCGCTTGCCTGCATTTCTTTTAACTTTTCACCATACGAACTGTCTATTTTGTTCAATATATTTATCATTTTTTCCACTAATTCATTTACACTAGAAAACGGCTTCAATACTTTGCCGTCTAAATCTACCTTAGTATCCCACGGTCTTAGCTTGTCTATTCCAAGGCTTTTTTTTCGTTTTTCATTGATTTCTTTTATTTTCGGCACAATTACCTTTTCCACCGACTT
>CAZDNU010000495.1:0-1965 GCA_964506865.1 uncultured Fusobacteriales bacterium
GAAGAAGAAGTTTATTGAAAATTGAAATTAAAATTAGCCCTAATCATTCACATATTATGGTTTGAAAACATATTATATATGCGCCCGGCATTGAAATACCGGGCTATTTCAGGTCGTCCCTTCGGGACTTCAATGTGACATGGAACATATACTAATCCGGTCATGATTTATATAGCATTTATTAATTTCAGAACAGATGACTCAGGGTTTTGAATCACTGTTATTCTTGGACTTACTGCAATTACGATGTTTGTTAAACTTGGAATAATTTGCTACATCAACTATTGCCGAGATAGTAACCTGATAAGCGTTTAAAAATAAATAACTCAAGTTTCGGAGTTGTTGTAAAGAGTTGTTAGATAAAGAATTAAGTTTCTGATGACTGTAAACAATTAAAAAATCTGTTAGTAGCTACAAAGATTTCATCGACAATATTCTGTACAAGGTGTTGTGAACAAGTATGAGAAGCCTGAATTTTATCCATAATCACAGCAAGGATTCTCTTCAATGATTCAATTATTGTAAGGTCTTTGATTTCATCACAATATGCCATAAAAAGTTCACCAAAGGTTCGTGAATCATCATTGATTCTTTTCTCAAAAGCAACAAAAATATAACGTAACATGGATAGTGTAGTATGAGCTATAAGGCCGTCAAAATCTCTGATAAGTACACCGTTAGCCAGATTCAAATGTTGTTTTGCCATTTTGAAGAATACTTCAATATCCCATCGTTTTCCGTAAATACGGACAATTTCCTCGTCCGCAAGATCACAATCTGTGGAAAGGAGTGCCAGCCAATCACTTTTTCTTCTGTCTCGGACAAAAACAATTTTTGCCCGTTGCCCGTTCATCATGGTTACCTGCACACTTGCAAGAATTCGAGCTCTGCCACGCCGTTTTTTAATATGCTGGTAAAGCTGTGTAAGGTTCAGTTTGTGTCCCGTATACCAGTAGTATACCCTGGGCATTCTTTTAAGCATACAGATTACCGGCAAATGGGCGCTCAACGTTTTAATTATCGTAGGAAAGCCAAACCAACTATCCATCAGAATATAATGAGCCTTAACCCCTAATAATACACGTTTTACCAGGGGTTCAAGCAGTTCACTTGTTGGTTGTATCGCTTCCTTTCTGCGCTGATAACCACAGGTTCGTTTATCAAGCGTTTTAGTAATACCCTGAAATCTGTTTTGTTCTTTCGCTGAGGAAAGTAATGCAAAATCCAATGGAACAAAGCTGGCACCATCAGACCAGCCGATGCTCAAAATTCGAAATCCTTTCAGATATGAGCGTTTACAATGATCAAATACTCGTGCCAGCAGTTCAACTGTCTTTGACCGTGACCGATCCCAGATGCTGTCATCTATTATCAGTACCTTTTCACGGGATTCATCGGTGAGACCCGCAAAATAAACAGACACTTTTGTGGCAAACAATAACAGTAACTTGCGCCAGTTATACCGGGGATTCTTTAAAAAATCATACGCAACATCTTTGCTATACTCTAACTCGTTATTTTGTACTATTCCTTGAAAAAGATTCTTTCGTATGAATGACAGATAAAAGATGTCATGAAAAACCTTAATTGGGCTTATGCCCCGTACCTTTGCTATGCCACTTCGATTAAGAAGTGTGCCAAGATAAAATTCTTGAAAAAAACTACTGATTGTACTGGTGATTGAAAATGTTTTTTCTTGATTTTCACACTCGTTTTTTGTAAACTTCATGGTAGTCCTTTCTTTTTGATATTATTGTACTTACCGCTAATAATACAATATATCATATGAGAAAGGACTTTTCAAGTATATATGGCTGTATTTTATATCTTTATACTATTTTTGTTCGGTATGTTTTTAACTCCGAAACTTGAGTTAACTTTAAAGAAACCTTCATAACAATCTGATTCCCCCATTTCGCCATTTGTAGCTAAGTGTGGTGTATATCTTTTATAGAAACAGTTAAG
>CAZDNU010000496.1:0-7492 GCA_964506865.1 uncultured Fusobacteriales bacterium
ATCTTGAATTTCAACGTTATCTTTTATTCTAGGACTAATCTTTAGCTTTTCCAGCAAATTTTGAAAATCTCCATCTGGCTCATCCGCTAATTTTCCAGAATCTTCTAGCTTACTATTGGTAAATGTGGCTTTCATTGTAGTTTCACCAAAAATTGTTGCAAATATGTTTGCTACTTCCAATCCAATCACCTCCTATCTTTTTTATCCATAGTCCACCTTTAATTTATCGGCATTTTCACGGTTTTTTTGAATTATTTCTTAGAATAAAAAGGACAAAACATTTGATTATATCAAACATTTTGTCCTTTTTTACATACAATAAAGAAAAATTAAACTCTTTTTGTAATTATATTTTTTACTCAAAAAGACTTATCTCTATACCTTCTTTGACATCAATTCCTTCTCTCTTGTGCTCTCTTTTTAATATTCCTGTATTATTTTTATAAACTTTCCATTGATTTCTTTCCAATGCCTTTTTCATAGCTTTATCTCTTTTTTTACGTAATTTCACTATTTTTTTTACTTTTTTCTTTCGTTTCATGTCAGATTTTGCTATTTTTTCCACATCTTTACTGTACTTATCAAATATTTTTTCTACTTTTTCACTTTGCTTTTCATCCAAGTCTACTTTGATACCCCTCAAAAGAACTTTTTCAATTTTTTGAAATTTTTGTCTGCTATTTATGGTCCCCTCTGCATGTAGCAAGCCGCCAACTAATAAAAATCCTAACAATAAAACTAAAGCATAAACTTTTTTCACTTTTTAATCACTCCCTTTTTATTTTTTATGTAACAAATAATTTTTTTTACCTTCCAATTTTATCTTTATTACATCATTTATTATATCATATTTATCTTCTCTTTCACTTAATAGGTCTATATACGAACCGTTTTCTCCATCTTTTTTTATTTCTATATCTCTTTCCTTGTCCAATTGATTCATAACTACTATTACTTCTTTATTATCATAGCTTCTTTCATATACAATACAGTCATCATCTTTGACATCGATATATTTTATTTTTCCCTTTACAAACAAGTCTCTATTTTTGTTTCGAATATCAATTAATGTGTTATACCATGTATTGATATCTTCATTTTCAGCTACTTTATAACTCAGTAAATTATTTGCTTCATCAATTACCACTTCTTCTCCAAAGCTTTCTATTTTTTCTCGATACTTTTGAATATTATCAGTTTCATTATCCATTTCCATATCCCACAACATAGGTTTCATAGAATTAGGAGCATCACTTCCCCACATTCCTTTCTCATCGCCATAATATATAACGGGTATACCTATATTTGTCATTTGATACAAAATTGCTCGTTTAAAATTATCCACAGCTTTTGTATCGTACAAATCTGGACGTATTGCAAAATAATCCTTATTTTCAAAAATAGAATTTTGCTTATCAAAGTCAAGATTTGGATTAATTATATTTGAAAAAACTCTATCGGTATTATATGAACCAATAAAATTGAATAAATTTTCAATAGTATACTTAGGTAGCTTATAGTAATATAGCATTTGAGAATCTTTTAATTCTTTTGCAGTCTTTTTCCTATCTTTATCTGTATTTATAAGGTATTCCATGAAATTTTTATTTAATTCATAGCTTGTATTATTAGTAAACTTATATTTATGATTTAACTCAACTGTATTTCGCCAAGCATCTCCGACTATGATAATGTTTTCATTTATTTTTTTTAATTCCGAAGAAAGTTTCATTATAAATTTTTCATCTAAATTGTTTTCTACATAATCGAACCTTATACCATCTATGCCACTATTTTCTATTTCGTTTAATCCAATTACCCATTTTTTCATTGAGCTAACTATGTGGTTCTGTAGTCTTTCATTTTTATGATTCAATAGTGGCAATTCTGAATGTCCTTGCCATTTTTCAAAATCAGTATTTTCTATATTCCACATATAAATTTCTTCTTGTATTTCTTGTGATTCATTTTGGGGAACTACTATCCATTTTCGTCTAAGTTTTTCGCCGTCTTTCATATAAGTACCATGTATAGCATCTCCGTTATATTTTATTCCTGGATTCCATATATCAACATTTTCGCCTGTATATTGCTTTGTCTTTTGCCAGTCTCTAAATACAAACCAGTCACTATATTCAGAATTCGGTCCGTTCATTATAGCATCTTGAAAGGCCCAAAATCTTTTCGATACATAATTAATAGGCATATCTACAATTATTTTCATTTCATTTTCATGCAATTTACTGGTAAATTCTAAAAACTCTATATCTGACTCAGTCCAAATCCAAGTTTTTTCATTTGCAGTTTCTCCCAAAGCATTTTCACCTGATTTTATATCATAATTTAAAAGTTTATATTCACTTTCTCCTTTTAGTGATTTGTACTTAAAAGATGCATTTTCATACTTTTCTGCGATATCTCCAGTCTGAATTGTTTTAGCATAATCAGGTGAAATATGCCGAAAATCTATTATATTATATTTATGATTTGAATATGAATACAATATAGGATTTGTCCATATAGCCTCTATTCCTAATTTTTTTAGATACTCTAATTTTGATATAATACCGTCAAAATCTCCGCCATAATGCCTCGTATGTTTTATGTTCCACTTCACTTTCTTTCTTAAATTTTCTTCCCAATCTTCACTTTCATGCCAATTTGAATCCCATCTACTTATTTCAAAACTTGGTATATCCTCATCTTCGTCATCGTTATTCCATGCACTTTGGTCTAGATATAATTCTTTTGTGTCGGGTACTTTGAAATATTTTGGTCCAAATTCATTAAACTGTGGATCATTTTTTGTATTCCCATTATAAAACCTATCAATAAATATTTGATATGCAATTCCATTCAATCTACTTTTTTCTAGATTTTCTTCTACTTTTTCTAAATTTTTTTCATAATTTTTTATTTTTTCTTTTTTTGAGTCACTATTTTTTCCCATATAATAGATACTTTGTCCATCTTTTATTTCAAAATAATATTTTACATTTTCCAAATTAATTTTTTCTTCTACAATATAGTGATCTAAAAATCCATCACTACCTATTTTTTGCATTTTATATTCCTTCTTTAGATTTTCAATCACACATTTTATGCTTTCTACATCATTTGCTCTTGCTTTCATTCTAATCCTAAAAAAATTTTCTTTAGTATAGAAAAAATCTTCCAAAGGATCATGAAACAGCCTTGCTTCTTCTATATACCCATCTCCTAGTTTCGGTTCTGGCGGTTTATAATTTTTATCTTTTTCAATACTTGTACATGCTGCAATAAATCCAATTAAAATGTATAACGCAATTAATTTGTACTTTTTGTTCTCCATATAATTAACTCACTCAATATTTAGGTGAGTTTTCACCTCCCATACAACATATACTTATACTATATCATAAACTACAATAAATTTCTACTTTTTTTAATTTGTCTTTTTAGACTATATCTTTTTAATTAGAAAAGGAGCTTTTCAGCTCCTTTTTTAATTTATATATCGTTCTCTCTATTAACTATTTTACTGGTACTAAATCAATTGCTGGATATTCAGATACACCTTCATCTGATTTATAATTTCCTAATGCTGCATTGTCTCCTAACATATCTATTACATTTGGGTCACCATCATAATCTGATCCTCCACCAAATCTCCATTGAGCCGAATATTCATTAACGACTCTGTTATATGTATCCAACTTTGTAGGATATCCTTCAGAACCTGTTACAAATACTTGGATTCCTTCTAAACTAGAAAGATCTCCTATTTTATCTTTTGCTACTTTTGCAACTAAAGTATTGCCTGCTATCTCTATTGAATCAGGCAAAAATATTTCTGCTGTTAAATCTTCGAAATCTGATACATCATCAGCTACATCCATATTTTTGTCGTCTACTTCTTTTCTCATTCGTGATTCTTTTCCAGGACCCACAAATAAAGCTACATCCCATCCATCATTAAATTTAACATGTCTTCCATTTATTGCTTGTTTATGTGTAGTATTTCCTAAGTTCATATATACATCAAACATTTGAACGTCCCATCCACCAGCATTTTTCCAGTCATTTTTAAAATCAATTGGAATAGTGAAATAGAACTCATATGTATCTCCTGCTTCTGCAAGTTTGAAGTTTACTAAATCAAATGCTCCAGGGCTAAATACTCTATCTGTTGGATAAGTATACGTACCTGGTCCATTGTCGTCTTGAGCTTTGTCTTCCATTTCAAATAATACTTTTCCTGTTGAAGCTGCTGCTGTTTCTCCGCTTTTTACTTCTTTTGCTGCTGGTTTTGTTTCTTCTGTCTTGCTACATCCTCCTGCGATTAATAATCCTGCAACCAATGTAGATAATACTAAAAGTTTTTTCATAAATTTCGTCCTCCCTTTAACTTTAATTTATCGTTTATTTTTTAATCTAAAAATGTATACTTTTTAACCTTATCATGCTAATTATAACTCATGTTTTTTTATTTGTCAAATTTTTTCTAAAATATTTTTATATTATATATTTCACCTGTTTCTACTTCTTCATATTTTATGCTAATACTATAGTCTTTAGATACTTTTTTCGACTTTAAACACATTTTAGCTTTCCCGCTCTGTTTTGATAGCAATTCATGGTTTTCGCCAGTAATCTCTAACTCTGTCACTCCTATTGCTTCAATTCCTATATACTTATATAAATTTTCATTTTCTGTAAATATATCGATTTCACATTCTAGTGTATCATTCGCTTCTTCTATATAAATTATATTTTTTTGAAGCTTTTCTTTTTCTTTTATTTCTACATAGCAACTACAAATATAAGTGTCTGCATAATAAATGTCTATTTTTCCCGAGCCAATTTTTACTGCTTTTAATTTAAATTTAGAATAATCTATACTCCCAAGCACTTCTAATTCTTTTGAAGTTTTTATTTGAATTTTCGTTCTTTCCGTATCTTTTGGCATTAAAATTTCTAAGTCAAATTCATCATTTATGTTAATTATTTCCGCACAGTTCGTCTTTATTTCATCTTTACTAATTATATTTATTTTGTATATTTTTTCCAAATTCATCATTGGTATTTTTACTTTTATCTCATTAAAACTCGCTTCGGCTTTCAGCGATAAATTATATTGCTCATTTTCTCTTAAATATACGTTTTTTTCTTGTGTCCCATATTCTACTCTGACATTTGCATCTGTGCCCTTCAGTACTATTTTACCTGTTATATATTCTGATTCTAGAGTACTGTCCTGCAATTCAAGCATTTCAATATTGATATCTTCTGGTTTTATTATTTTGCTGTATCTTTTATCCGTTAATAATTTTATAAGTTTTCTATTCTCTTCAGTGTATCCTTCAAGATCCAACTCTATATAAGCCCCTTCTATTTCCAAATCACTTTTGTAAGCTAAACTAAGTATTACAGATTTCTCGCTTTTTAGCATTATTGGTACAAATTCTGAATTTATAGATATATTTTGTGTGATTTCATCTCCATAGCTATCATAAAATATACTTGCCAAATCTTTTATATATACTTCTTGGTCTGATATGTTTTCTACCTCCAACTCGACTTCCACTACTTCATCTTTTTGTATACTTTTTATGTAATTTAGCTTTATCATTTTTTCGACTTTTTCTACTGAGAAATCATACGGCAAAGTTTTATATGTTCCAACTTGACTTTCGACTTTAAATACAATGCTATATTCTCCAAATTCTAAAGAATTCAAAATCAATATATTTCCAGTAACTTCGCCTTCTTCTACAATATTAGACGAATCTTTTATAAGCATATATGTACTCCTCTTATAAAAATCATTATCCAACTCAAATTCTATAGAATCTCCGGACACTTTTCTTACCTTCTTGATGATTTTCTTTTCATTTGTTTCCTGATTCATTGTTTCTTTTGTTGTACAAGCTATTTGCATGAGCATCACAAAAAATACGCAACAAAGTAAACATAGATTTTTTTGCTTCATCTGTTTTTCCTCCTTATTTTGTTTTTGGGCAAATTTATTATCGGTACATAGCTTTTTTTCTTTATATTTTCCCAATTCTAACAAAACAGAAAGCATGTTTATTTGCTGTTAATTTGATTGATTTATAAGTTCAAGTTTTTTTCCAAGTCTATTTTCAAATTCTTCTATATATACTATGGGGTCCTTTGGATTTATCAATCGTTTCACTGCTCCATTTTTAATGAATTTACTTATAGCACCTCCGCCTAGACCCACTGTTGTCTGTACCTCATCTATCATCACTATGTTAAATATTGACTCTTTTCCCAGTTTTGCATAGCCTACATTCTCACCACTCTCAATACTATTCTTTTGTCTATAAGTATAATATGGATACAAATCATTTCTTGTATTATACTCATTTATAGCACCCAGGATGCGATTATAGTCAATATATTCTATCTTGTGTCCCTCCTGAAACAAATTAGATGCTTTTTTTAGGGCCAACGTATGAAATGTTAGATTTTCTGGCAAATATTCGTTTAGTTTTTCTATATTTTTTAATATATCCTCAGTATCTTCACCTGGAAGCCCGAGTATTAGATCCATGTTAATTATAAATCCCTTATCTTTCGATAATTTATATATTTCCTTAAATTCTTCTTCATTCCAGTATCTATTCACTTCATCTAAAGTTGATTTTTTAAATGTTTGAGGATTTAAACTCAATCTGTCCACTTTATATTTTTTAGCTATATCTAATTTGCTTTCTGTAATAGTGTCTATCCTGCCTGCTTCCAAAGTAAACTCTTTTAAATTATTCAGATCAAAGCTTTTATTTACTTTGCTAAGTAAGGTGTCCAGATCTGATTCTGATAATATAGTCGGTGTACCACCACCTATGTATATGCTTTCAATACTATATCTTTTTTTTCTTAATAAATCCCCTACTATCTCAATTTCCAAAAATAATTTCTCTAAAAACTCCCTATATCTTTCTTTATATTTTTGAGTTACCGTGTACGAAGCAAATGAACAATATTTACATTTTGTAGGACAAAAGGGTATCCCTATGTATATACTTATACTTTCTGAATTTATATATTTTTGGCTGTTTTGAACTACTTCCAACAAAAAATTGGCTTTCTCCTCGCTTAAAATATATAAATCAGTTAATATTTCTTTTATTTTATTCATTTCCAAACCTTTTCCCATTAATTTCCTAACAGGCTTTGTAGGCCTTACCCCTATAAAAGACCCCCACTTATATTCTTTTTTGCATAACTTTAGTAGAGCCGTTTTTAGCATTACAGTTTTTTGGTCAGGAATATAATCTATTATATTTTTATATTCTCTATACACTTTATTTCCATTCATTTTGACTTTCAACTTTATACTGTCATTTTCATACAATGTTTTGACAATTATTTTGCCTTCTGTTAGCTCTGGAATAAGTACTCTTATAAATTCATATACACTATTTTTTTTCAAATCAAAATCTGAATCAATTATAATTTTATTTTCCATATTTTTCTTTTAATC
>CAZDNU010000497.1:0-9852 GCA_964506865.1 uncultured Fusobacteriales bacterium
CGACCCAAAACATGCCTTTAGGTATTCTGAAAAATCTGAAAATTAGAAATGAGGTACGTGGATGAAAGAATATATTTTCATAATAATATTGATATTATACATAGCAATAAATGTATATGTTGTCTATAAATTAAGTAAATATATAGAATTTCTTAAAAAGAGCCATCTTATGAAATTGGCATTATTTGTAAGTGGATTTCTATATATTTTGCTTCGATTTTATTTTCGTCATAGTATAGGTGGCTTTATATTGAAAGCTTTTACGTTTTATAGCTTAATCTATTTAGCGTTTATAAATTATATGTTTTTTACTTTTTTGCTGATAGATAGTTTTCATTTAGTGGGTAAAATATTGAAAAAAGATGAATCGAAAAAGGAAAAAAAAGTATATCGAATTGGAATATATGTCGTAGTTGGAATAGTACTCTTGAGTTTTATAAACACATATTTTATACGAATCAAAGAGTATGATTTGCATAGTGACAAAATAAAGAAAGAACAAATAAAAATAGTGGCAATAAGTGATTTACATATTACGAACATTTCAAGCAAAGCATTTTGGAGGAATGTGGTTGGAAATATAAATAAACTTGAGGCCGATTATGTATTTTTGGTAGGGGACATAATTGATGGTAAGCTAAGTGACAGAGAAAAAACTATGTATCAAAACATATTGAGTGGAATTGATTCGAAATATGGAACATTTGCTGTACTAGGAAATCATGAATACTATGGCAACTTAGATGAAAGTATAGACTTCATCAATGGATCAAAAGTGATTTTATTGCAAGATGAATTTTATGAGGATGACAATATAATTGTGATTGGTCAACATGATCAGCATTATAAAAATCGAAAAGATATAACAGAGATTTTGGGAAATTTACCCAACGAAAAATATACAGTTTTACTCGATCATACACCAAATTATTTTTCTGAATCAGTGAAATGTGGGATTGATTTAAAAATCTCAGGACATACACATAATGGGCAGTTTTTTCCTTGGAATATAGCTACTTTTTTCGTATATGAAAAAGCATACGGCTTGATACGAAAAGCTCACACGGATTTTATAATTACTTGTGGGAGTGGTGTCTGGGGGCCGCCGATTCGAAATATGAGTAGATCTGAAATAGTTGAGATCAATGTTACAGGGTCCAAATAATATGGACTCATAATAACATTTGATTCTTGTGTCAAAAAATAAAACTTGAAAAAATCTTGGAAATGTTATATTATAAAGTAAAAAAACTATAAGGAAGTGATAAAATTGGTAATAATAATGAAAAATAATGCAACGAAAGAGCAGATTGACGCTGTCTTGAAAAGAATAGATGAAATAGGCATGAAAGCTCACCCTGTGTATGGAGAAGAAAAAACTATAATTGGTTGTATAGGTGATGAAAATATACTTCGAGCTCATCCGGTAGATGCATTTGATGGTGTAGAATTGGTGCAACCTATTGCTAAGCCATTTAAATTTGCTAGTCGTGAATTTAAAAAAGAGGATACAATAGTAGAAGTGAAAGGAATTAAAATAGGCGGAGGAAACTTTGTGGTAATGGCTGGCCCATGTTCGGTAGAAGGTAGAGAGATGTTGTTTGAAACTGCAAAAGCAGCAAAAGCAGCTGGAGCACAAATCTTACGTGGGGGAGCCTTCAAACCAAGAACAAGTCCTTATGATTTCCAAGGATTGGGCGAAGAAGGGTTGAAATATATGCAAGAAGCTGCAAATGAGTATGGTATGGCAGTAGTTACAGAAATAATGGATCCACGAGATATAGACCTAATCGAAAAATATACTGATATGTTTCAAATAGGAGCAAGAAATATGCAAAACTTTTCCCTTTTGAAGGCAGTAGGAAAAAGCAATAAACCTGTACTTTTGAAAAGAGGAATGGCAGCTACATTAAAAGATCTATTAATGGCAGCAGAGTATATAATATCAGAAGGAAACCAAAATGTAATATTATGTGAGCGAGGTATTCGAACATATGAAACATATACGAGAAACACTATAGATATGAATGTAATACCTTCGGTAAAAGAGTTATCTCATTTACCAATTATACTTGATCCAAGTCATGGAACAGGAAAAAGAAGTTTAGTAGCACCATTAGCAATATCAGGTCTTGTAGCAGGAGCTGATGGACTTATGATTGAAGTACATCCTAAACCTGAAGTTGCATTGTCTGATGGACCACAGTCACTTCGATTCAACGAATTTAGTGATTTGATGGCAAAGGTAAAAAGATATCTTGAATTTGAAAATAGACAACTTGGATAATATAGAACGTTGAATGTATTTATCTCTTGTAAAACTTACTAAAATATGATATAATTTTCTGAGAAAATAACGAAACTAAAACTAAGTAATTCTTGAAAAATTTACTTAGTTTTAGTGAAAATTGATGAAAATGTGAGATAAATAATGCTTAAAAAATTATTGATTGAAAATACAATTTCTATTGGATAAAGGTGAAATAACATGAACAACTATATGCGAAGATTTATCGATGCGAATAAAAATATGTCAAAAGAGACCATAGCTATATATGGTACAATAGCAGTGATCTTAGTTTTTGTTGTTTTTCAGAAACTAGTGATGAATCCATATATAATTATAATGATATTTGCGTTGTATTTTGCAATAGTTCCACATGAGGTAGCTCATGGTGCAGCTGCAAATTTCTCAGGTGATCCTACTGCAAAATTAGCAGGAAGATTGAACTTTAATCCTATAAAGCATATAGATATATTGGGATTGCTGGTGCCTGTTTTTATGATATTGATGGGATCACCAGTAGTAATGGGTTGGGCGAAACCTGTTCCGGTTAATTTTCATTTATTGCGAAATAAAAAATGGGGGACATTTTTCGTAGCAATAGCTGGAGTCACTACGAACATGATAATAGCAATATTGGCTGCTACTATATTAAAAATGTTTTTTGATAAAACAGTGATAACTGCAGCTTTTGATACAGTATTTCGTTCGGGGAGAAACCTGAAAGAGCTATATGGCTATAGCTTGCTTGACTTGAGCTATATAGGTGCTTTGTTTTTTATATCCTTAATCGTTATAAATGTAGGGCTGGCATTGTTTAATATGCTACCTATACCCCCACTGGATGGATCAAGGGTAATAGAAGCATTTGCGGGTCCGAAAGTAAAAAAAATACTTAGAGATTTAGAAAAGTTTGGCTTTATAATATTAATTGTCCTTTTGTGGACAGGAGTCATAAATATTGTGTTAGGTCCAATTTTTTCAACAATAATTAACTTTATATTTTCTGTATATATTTCATAATATAACTTAGAAGGAAGGGATTTTCCCTTCTTTTTTTCAAGAATAAAAAATTAAAACCCAAGGAGGCGTCAATGTATTTATTGAAAAATGGATTTTTGGTTGATCCTGAAAACAATCAATATGGCAAAAAAGATATATTAATTGGTGAAAACAAAAAAATAATTGAGATTTCTCCTAGAATTTTCAAAGTAAATAATATAGAGAAAGTATATGATCTAAATGGAAAAACTGTATTTCCAGGATTTGTCGATATGCATGTACATTTGCGAGAGCCTGGGCGTGAAGACAAAGAAACTATAGAGAGTGGGCTGAAATCTGCGTTAGCAGGAGGATTTACAGGTGTAGGAGCTATGCCAAATACCAATCCTGTATGTGATAATAGAGTGATAGTTGATTTTTTGAAGCACAAGGAGAAAGAATTGAATCTAGCAAAACTATATCCAATTGGATCCGCTTCAAAAAGTGAGCAGGGCAAAGAACTATCATCAATTGGTGAAATGTATGAAGCTGGGATAATAGGCGTTTCTGATGACGGTCAGCCTGTTACAAATTCACTTTTGATGCGAAGAGTATTTGAGTACATACGAAGGTTTGATCTTCCTTTTATATGTCATGCAGAAGATGAATTTTTGTCACATGAAGGTGTAATGAACGAAGGAGAGTATTCTTTGAAGTTGGGATTGAAAGGTATACCAAATGAAGCAGAGTCAATAATGGTAGGACGAGATATATTGCTTTGTGAGATGACAAAGTCAAAATTGCATATTGCCCATGTGTCCACTGAGGGTAGCATGATTTTGATAGAAGGTGCTAAAAAGCGAAAAGTAGATGTAAGCGTGGAGATAACACCTCATCATTTTATACTCACAGATGAAGAAGTAGAGAAACAAGCGTATAATACTGATACAAAGGTAAATCCTCCACTTCGAAGTAAGCACGACAAAGAGAAGATGCTAGAATATATAAAAAAAGGTGTAATTGACATGATTGTAACGGATCATGCGCCACATACAAAAGTAGATAAAACAGTAGAATATGATTATGCTCCTTTTGGGATCAGTGGACTAGAAACGTCAGTTGCGCTAGTAAATACATATTTGGTAGAAAAAAATATAATTGATTTGAGAAGAATGGCAGAATTGATGTCTATAAATCCAAGAAAAAGATTTAAACTTGGAGATGGTGGCATAAAAAAAGGAAATGTAGCAGCGTTAAGTATAATAGACTTGAATAAAGAATGGACAGTAGAAAAAGAAGATTTTTATTCAAAAGGAAAAAATACTCCTTTTCAAGGAATGAAATTAAAAGGCAAACCATATATGACTATAGTAGATGGAATGGTAAAAATGCTAAATGGTAAGATATTATAAAATGGAGGAATTATGCTAATAGAAGTATTGGATATAGTGGGAACGATAGCTTTTGCTATATCAGGAGCACTAAAAGGCCTAAAATATCATTTGGATATACTTGGTGTAGTTATCCTGGGGATAATTACTGCAATAGGTGGAGGAATATTGAGAGATGTACTTTTAAATGAAATACCTATGACGCTACTTGATGAAAGAGCACTCTATTATTCAATTGCAGCAGCACTGTTGACTTTTTTTCTAGCTGGTAAGATACATGAATATGTGCCTGTAGTTAAGGTATTTGATGCAATAGGATTGGCGGTATTTACTATAATTGGTTGTAGACGTGGTTTGGATAAAGATTTGGGAATAATAGCTGTAGCAATAATGGGCACTCTAACTGGAATAGCTGGAGGTGTCACAAGAGATATGTTGGTCAAAGAGATACCATTTGTCTTAAAAGAAGAGATATATGCTCTGTTTTGTATAGTAGGTGGCATGCTATACTGGCTATTGCACAATTATACCCAACTAAAAGATACCTACATAATATATTTTCTAATAATGTTTATATTTGTTGGGCGTATGTTTGCAATAAAGTATAACTTGCATTTGCCGAATAAGAAGAATCACTAAAGAAACAAAAAATTAATATAAATATAGGAGGTTTTTTATGAAAGCAATTCTGTACTTAGAAGACGGGACATATTTCGAAGGTGAAAACTTTGGAATGTCTGGTGAAATAGTAGGAGAGGTAGTATTTAATACTTCAATGACAGGATATCAAGAGATACTAACAGATCCTTCATATAAAGGGCAGATAGTAACAATGACTTATCCTGAAATAGGAAATTATGGAGTTAATTCTGATGATGTAGAATCAGATAGAGTCCAAGCAACAGGCTTTATAGTAAAACACTACAACGACTATCACTCAAACTTTAGAGCAGAAAAAAGCTTAGGAGCGTATTTGAAAGAAAATAAAATTATAGGTTTACAGGGAATAGATACTAGAGCATTAGTCAAAAAAATAAGAGAAAAAGGAGCCATGAATGGCATTATTTCTACAGAAGACTTTGATTTGGATAGTTTGAAATCTAAATTGAAAAAAGCGCCAAATATGGAAGGATTAGATCTTGTAAAAGAAGTAACTACAGATAAAATATATAAATGGAATAAAACAGATAATCCTAAAAAATATAAAGTGGTAGTATATGATTATGGGGTAAAATACAATATTTTAAGGATACTAGAAAGCTTGGCTTGTGATCTGACTGTAGTACCTGCAACAATGCCATGGGAAGAAGTCATTGAAATGAACCCAGATGGCATATTTCTTTCTAATGGTCCAGGAGATCCAGCGTCTTTGGACTATGCCATAGACAATATAAAAGGATTGATAGGGAAAAAACCTATTTTTGGTATATGCCTTGGTCATCAATTAGCTGGACTAGCTCTTGGAGGATCAACATTTAAACTGAAATTTGGACATAGAGGAGGAAACCAGCCAGTACAAAATTGTAATACGAAAAAAGTAGAAATTACAGCTCAAAATCATGGCTTTGCAGTGAATAAAGACACATTATCGAATGATATAGAGTTGAGATTTGTAAGTTTAAATGACAATGTACTAGAGGGACTTGCTTCAAAAGAAAAAAATATACTTACAGTACAGCACCATCCGGAAGCTTCGCCTGGTCCACATGATAGTTTTTATATATTCGAAGAGTTTATAGAAATGATGGAAAGGAATAAAGATGGATCAAAGTAGAAAAATCCTAATAGTAGATGATGTGAAAGCAGTACATCTTCTATATAGACAGGCTTTGAAAGATAAAAATTATGAGATATTGGATGCGGAGAGGGGCTCAGAGGCCCTCTCTTTAATTTCGAAAAACACAATTGATTTATTGATATTAGACCTAAATTTACCTGATATGGACGGGACAGATATACTAGAAAAGTTACGAGAGCAAAATAGAGATATTCCGGTAATAATATTGACTGCGTACGGACTAAAAGAAAGAGTGATAAAAACAGCATCGTATGGTATAAGTTATTATCTTTTAAAACCAGTAGACTTAAATTTATTTCGAGAAAGAGTAGAACAAGTACTGTATTGGTATGATGAAGAGAAAGTAATGAGACTAAAAAGGAGTTCGAGAGAATTTTTATCAGAGCTTAGTACACTGACTAAAGAAGATGCAGGTGACGAGATAGTAGGGCTAAAACAGCAAATATTGGAATTGTCGGAAAAAATAACTGAGCCTCAGAAAATTGAAGCTGATGCACTAGAAGAAGCAATGCAGATAGTTGAAGAGATACAAAATACAAAAGACAAAGAGGAAATAGAATTTGATGAGGAAGATAAGGTGCAGTGTCCAGTATGTTCGGCTAAATTTTGGCCTTACGAATATTCTAGATCGGAGATACACAATATAGATCCTGACGATGTAGCGTATGAACTGTATTTGGAAATTAAAAATAAATTTGAACCAATGCTTGTATGTCCAGAGTGTCTATACGCAGAAGAAAAAAGTATATTTACAGATATACCGGGACGAGAAAAAGAGCGAGTACTAAAACGAAAAAGCAGTAGAAAGGAGATAGCCGGGGTAAGTGATTTTAGAAATAAAAGAGATTATAATTTGGAGATCCTAAGTTATAGAATGGCTGCAAATTGTTATGAGACAAGATATAAAAATAATTGGTATATAGGAAATATGTTTGTTTCCGGAGCATTGTTTGCACTAAATGAGGGTAATAGAAATGACGAACTTAAAATGTTGGAATATGCAGCAAGATACTATGAAGACGCATATGTAACCTGGGAAGAGGAATATGGAAAATATATGAGAAATCAATTGATATATTTTTTGGTACTGGTTTCCTTAAAATTACATCATTATGAAAAAGCCCAAACCTGCATTGACACTATCCAAAAATCACGTGAATTGCAGGCTTATCCAGCGTTAGAAGAGGCAGTAAATGATAAAATAGAATATTTAGAAAAAGTGAGGAATAAGTAATAATGAATACAGTTGCAAAAGAAACTTATGCAGAATTTGAAGTGAAAAAATCAAGATTTATAGCGTATATAAAACCTGTAAGCACAAAAGAAGAGGCAAGTGTTTTTATCACTGAAATACAAGCCCGACATAGTGATGCTACACATAATGTGTATGCGTATAGACTAATCGAAAATAAACAAGAGTATTTTAAATATTCTGATGATGGGGAGCCGAAAGATACTGCTGGTAAACCTGTAGCCGAGATAATGAATTATAATGATTTGTATAATTTGGTGATAGTAGTTACTAGATATTTTGGTGGTGTGAAATTAGGCGCTGGCGGACTTATTCGAAATTATGGAAAAGCAGGAAAACTAGCAATCGATGAGGCAGGGATAATAGAACTTATCGAAAGAAAGAATATAATAATTGATTTTGACTACTCTAAAATTTCTGAAGTTGATAGATTATTAGAAGATCATAGTAACGAGGTAACAGACAAGATATTTGAAGTACGAGTAACTTACCGACTATCTGCTTCCGACAGTCTTATTGCATCCTTGCAGTCTATACCAGGTATAATACTAATAGAGTAATACAAAGCAACAAAATATGTGAAATTTTTAACTAAAATGTTTTTGTTGAAATAAAGGAAAAAAAATAAATTGTCGTATAGATAATTAAGATAAAGTCGAAATTGGATGCAGTGGGGTCTTATCTAAGCAAATATTCGAAAGTAGTGAGTTAGATTTGCTTAGAGTTTGTTCACCTAGAGAGATTGCATGAGGATAAAAAGTATTTTTGGAAAGGAAGGACAAATAGATGATAAGCAGAATAAAGGAAACAGTGGAGTTTATGGAAAGAACAATTATGTATAGACCTAAAACAGGAATAATACTTGGCTCAGGTTTAGATGATATTGAAAATTTATTAGAAAATAAGACGATTATAAATTATGAAGATATTCCAAATTTTCCAGTATCAACAGTAGATGGGCACAAGGGCAGATTTGTTGTAGGGAAAGTGGATGATGTGGAAGTTTTGCTTATGGAAGGTCGTTTTCATTATTACGAAGGATATAGCATGGACGAGATTACGTTTCCTGTGTATGTATTAAAGTATTTTGGTATACGAAATTTAATAGTAACAAATTCGGCAGGAGGAATAAATGAAAAATACAGTGTAGGGGATTACATGCTTATTAATGATCACATAAATAATTTTGGGACAAGTCCGTTGATTGGTGAAAACTATACGGAGATGGGACCGAGGTTTTTGGATATGACCCAGCCCTATGACACTGATCTGATAAGTATGGCAAAAGAAAAAGGAAAAGAACTAGGAATTAATTGTCAAGAAGGAGTGTATATAGGTGTAAGTGGACCATGCTATGAGACGAAAGCCGAAATTAAATATTTTGGTATAATAGGCGCAGATGCTGTGGGAATGTCAACAGTACCGGAAGTGATAGCTGCAAATTATCTAGGACTTCGTGTATTGGGGATATCTTTTATAAGTAATATGGGGACGGGTATTTCCAAATCAAAGCATGATCACAAAAATGTACTCAAAGCTGCTCAAAAGAATATCAAAATATTTGCAAATTGGGTAAAAGAGATAGTTCTTCTGATAAATTAATAAAGTAATATAATATGTTTGAATGAAGAGGGGTAGGAGGGGGAAAATTTGGAAAAAGATATTTTGTGTTGCAGTATCGAAGAAAAAAAAGATTATATTGATTGCATATTAGCAGATAATTCGCTGGATTCTATGGAGCTGGTAGCAAAATTAATTGATTTGCTAAAAGATGATAATTATGAAGTGCGTGAAAAGGCAGCTCAAAGCATAGTGCGAGCTAAAAATAATTCGCCGGTAAAACAGCTTTTGAAGGCAATAGCCTCAGATGACCCTAATTATAGAAATTCAGCAGCGGAAACTTTAATTTTGATAGGTGAAGCTATAATACCCTTTTTAATTGATGAATTAGATAGTGATGATAAAGATGTACGAAAATTTTTAGTAGATGTAATGGGAGAAATAAAAAGTGAAAAAGCAGTCCCATATTTGATAGCGGCAATAGATGATTTGGATGAAAATGTGGCCGAAGGTGCCTGTGAAAGTTTAGGCAAAATTGGAAGTGCTGAGGCTGTGGATGCTTTGATTCATGCGTTAACTAAAGGCG